>CAZQIJ010000261.1:0-6804 GCA_964592955.1 uncultured Anaerolineaceae bacterium | reverse complement strand
CGTCACAAGTGCCCAGAAATAGTCCAGAATGTGGCAAGATACCCGGTTTATCTGCATAATCGCTTGCTTGAATCTTCCAGCAAGATTGAACATTGCATGTGCGTAAGATTCTGGTAGAGTCGCATTTAACGCTAACCAAACATTACAGAGTCTTCTGGCACAAATAGATTACACATATCCGTATTAACCCTTATCTATGTTTGAGGAGAGGCACCGATGCCGAGTCCCACACAACGTCCTGCACAAACATTATCCGCCATCTTGCTCGTCATGATCGTTGTTGCCCTTGTTTCGGTATCACGCTCAAACGTACAAGCGCAGGATACCGGCAGCTGCGATGCCTTTATCGATCTGGTAATTACGGAATTGAGCAACAACTGCGCCAGCACAGATGAGAACACCGTCTGCTATGGCTTCGAGGAGATGGACGCCACGTTTTTCGAGACCGATACCCCGGTTCCACCGCTCAATGCCCCGGCGGATCGTGCCCCACTCACCGAGCTGCTTAGCCTGGAGACTGCACCCTTTAACGTTGCTGGCCAAACCTGGGGGCTGGCACACTTGCGTACCTATGCCAACCTGGCGGCCACGCTGGCCGAATATGGCGCAATCTACCTTCTCGTGGGCGATGCGCGTCTTGTGAATACCGTTGACCCTGAAACCGCGCTCATCCTGCCAGAAGAACCGGTCGTCGTGCGGGTTAGCGGAGACGGAGAACTGTGGAGCTTCCCACCAGAATTTGGCGCGCGTGCCTCAGAGCTGGTTGGGCGCGCTGGCGCAGGCGAAGCTTTGAATGCTGACGGCGTGAGCGCCGACGGCGAGTGGGTACGCGTTGCCCACTTCTACAATCCCACCATTAACAGCCGCCGCTCCACGGCCTGGATTACCACCGCAAGCCTTGAAGAAAACGCTGACCTGGAAACACTCCCGGTGATCACACCCGAGAGCCGCGCGCCTTTCCAGGAAGTCTTTTTCACCGCTTCCCCCACCGTGCCTGCCTGCGAGACCGCGCCGCTTTCAGAAATGCTGACCCAAAGCCCTGGGAACATCGAAGTTGACCTTTATGTGAACGGCCTCAACGTGCGCATCTACTCAACGATTATCTTCCGAATTGCGGATGAAACGGAAACCGGGGCAATGATGCGCATTATCCCGCTCGTCGGTCATGCCTATCTGCCCGCACCCGAAACCCCAGATATCCCCGAAGACGGTATTCTGGTACCGGCATCACAGTTCATCGATGTTCCGGTGGTGTTGGTGGACGATGGGGACGACGACGAAACCACCAAACGTTATGAACTGGCACCAGACTTTTATGAAGGTTTTGCGCAGTTCCGCCAGGACTACGAAGAGGCCACAGATCGCGGTGAAACGCTTGTTGATGAGCGCATTCTCATCCGGCTCTATGTTTACGAAAACCTTCCAGAAAACATCATGAACTACGTCCCCGATGTGATTGATATCATCCGGCCATCTGGGGTCGGCTCACCACAGCCTATCTACACGGGTGGCAGAAAGCCGCCGATTTTGCTGAACCCATAAACCTTTGTGAAGTACAGTTGCGTTGCCTTGTATAATCACGCATGGGTTGGCGGCCCACAATCGTTCGGGAAATTCCTCCAGAAGGGGGTGGGCCGCCCAGGCATCAATTACCTGGAAAGCGATTTATGGAACTTGTTCAATACATCAGGCTGCTCCGCCGTTGGTGGTGGTTAATTCTGCTTTTTGCATTTGTGGCTGGCAGTGTTGGCTTTATCTTCCGCAGCAACCAGCCACCCGTCTATTCAGCAGAAACCAAGATTGCCATCGGCGGTTGGCTAACTGTCGCTAATCCGGACACAGGTCAGATCCGGGCAGCGGTTGACCTCACGCTCACCTATGCCGAACTGGCGACAACTTTCGGGGTCCTGGATGCGACTGTGCAGGCGCTAAGCCTTCCGATTTCACCAGACAACCTGGGCAGGCGGGTGACCATCAGCACCATTGCCAACACGTCACTGCTGGCCATTCGCGTGGAATATGGCGACCCCGTGCTGGTTGCCGATATCGCTAACGAACTTGCCACGCAGCTCATTCAGCAGAGTCCTTCAAACCTCACCCCTGATCAACAGATTCAGATGGATATCGCCAATGAGCAGATTCGTGACCTGACTGCTGATCTGCGCTTGTGGCGTGCGGAACTCGAAACAGTGAAGGCTGCGCTCACAACAACCTCCACAGATGCAGAGATCCAGCGCCTGATCGAACGCCGGAACGTCCTGGAAGCGCAGATCAACGAAGGCGCATCCAACATCGCGGCCTTTACCAATACGGTGACCAACCTGCAGCAGCGCACCAATTCGCTGACGGTTGTTGAAGCAGCGCGCATTCCTTCCGTCCCCATTGGCACCAGCGCAGCAAATTCTGTGTTGGTTTTTGCGGCAACAGGTGCGGCTGTGGCTTTCGGCATTGTGCTTCTCCTTGAATATATGAACGACACCATCCGCTGGACCGACGAAGTTACACAACGCTTGAACCTGCCTGTGTTGGGGGTGATTTCGCAGGCGGGCAATGCCGATGCCGCCTATTCCAGCAAGCTGATTTCCAATAACCTCTTTTCACATACGATGGAAGAGTTCAACACGCTGCGCATTAACCTGATGTTCAACCAGGGCTCAGACCCTGTAAAGACCATCATCCTAACGAGCCCGGCCCCTGTGGAAGGCAAGAGCCTTACAGCGTCGAACCTTGCGATTTCAATCGCGCTTTCTGAGAAACGCGTGCTGCTCATTGACTGTGACCTGCGCCGCCCCCGCTTGCACGAAATCTTCGGCATGCAGAATGTGGTAGGGCTCAGTACCATTCTCAGTGGTTCGAACGGGCGTCCAGCCCGTTCCGCCAACGGTGGCAAACCCTCGACCGTAGAATCTGCTTCGCTCAACGACATCAACTGGAAAGAGTTTCTGCAGAATCCAGGGATTTCAAACCTCTCTCTGCTGACCAGTGGTTATATGCCAGCGAATCCGTCAGAGATGTTGGGGTCGCTGCTTTTCAAACGCTGGCTTGAAGTCTTCCGCGATTCTGGGTTGTTTGATGTCATCATTATCGATACCCCACCGTGCCTTGTGGTTTCAGACAGCGTGGTCGTGGCGGCAGCGGCAGAACGCAGCGATATCCTGTTGCTCATTCGCGCCGGTCGCACCAAAACTGGCGCTGCAGTTCGGTCGGTTGAGCGGTTCACGAGCGTTCATCTGCCCATTGCTGGAATTATTCTTAATGGTGTCAATCGTGCTGATGAAAGTTATTACGGCTACTACGACTACTCGTATTATTATAAGGCTGAAAAGAAAGCCTGACCGGGTAGCGCTGGCCACAACACTATCGCATAGGTTGAAACGAGGAACGCGATGTTCAAGTCTGGTGGTATGCAGCAGCACTGGCGGCTGCTGCTAACATGGGGAACAATAGACGCTGTAATTATTCTATCCACGTATATTTCGACGTATCTCATCTATGCCCTGGTAATTCCAGTCAACCTGAGCGTGAGCTTTGGTTTTGTCCTCGCCGCCATAATCATCACGCTTACCAGCTTATACCTGGCGAAAACCTACCACCGTATCTGGTCGCGCACCAGCGGGCACGAGATCACGACGATCATTGGTGCTGTGGCCGCTGCTGCTGCTGTCGTCCTCATCCTGAATCAGATTATTGTGCCACATCCTTCTTCCGCTGGCGTGATCCTGCTGACCAACATCCTGCTCACCGGCATCCTGATCAGCGTGCGTTTTCGCTCACGCGTCATCAACGGGCTTGTGTGGCGCTGGCGCGCCGTGTGGCACCAGGAATTCCCGAAAATCGAGAAGACCCGTGTCCTCGTCATCGGGGCGGGGGAGTCTGGGCAGGCGCTGGCCTGGCGGCTTAAACACCGCCTCAGTGGTCACCACCTGCAGGTGGTGGGTTTCATAGATGACGACCGCGCGAAACAGTCGCTGCTGGTGGAAGGCTGCCCCGTGCTGGGCACGCGGCACGACATCATACGCATTGCTTCGGAACGCCGCATTGACCTTATTGTGCTGGCCATTCACAACATCAAAGGGCCAGATTTCAGGGAGATTCTGGGCTATTGTGAAAAGACGAACGCCCGCATAAAGATCGTCCCGGATGTGCTGGCTTCTATCAAAAGCACGGCCAGTTCCGCGCTGCTGCGCGATGTTCAGCCAGAAGATCTGATCGGGCGTCGTGTGGTCGCGCGCCATCAGGATGTGGATCTCTCACCAGTCATGAATAAAGTGGTGCTCATCACCGGGGCCGCAGGTTCGATTGGCGCTGAGTTGAGCGAGCAGTTTCTTTCGTACCAGCCGCATCACCTGCTGCTGTTGGACAATAACGAGAGCGCCCTGCATGACCTCTTCATTGGCATGCAGACCAAAATGCCGGCGTTGACGATCACCCCGCTGCTTGTCGATATCACCAACCTGGCTGCACTCGAAGGCGTCTTTGAACGTTACGCGCCGTCTGTGGTGTTTCATGCCGCCGCTTACAAGCATGTCCCCATGCTTGAGCTTTACCCGGATGAAGCCGTGCGTGTGAACGTGGGCGGCACCCGAAACCTCATCTGCCTTTCGAAGAAGCACAGCGTAGAGCGCTTCGTTCTGATCTCCACAGACAAAGCGGTCAATTCGCAGAGCGTGATGGGTGCTTCAAAACGTATCTGCGAGTTGATGATCCACGCGGTTTCGCAGGAACGTAACCACCAGACGCTGTTCACTGCGGTGCGCTTTGGCAACGTGCTGGGGAGCCGGGGCAGTGTTGTTCCGATCTTCGAGCGCCAGATCAAGCTCGGTGGCCCGGTGACTGTCACCCACAAGGACATGACGCGCTACTTCATGAGCATCTCAGAAGCAGCCAACCTTGTCATTCACGCCGCCTGCATGACGGAGGGTGACGATATCTTTGTGCTGCGCATGGGCGAAGTGGTGCGCATTCTGGATATTGCCGAACGCATGATCCGCCTGCAAGGGCTGCGCCCCTACACTGACATCGAAATCCTGATTACTGGCGCGCGCCCCGGCGAAAAAATCACGGAAGAACTGCACGACGAACGCGAAGCCCCGCGCCCAACGGTTCACCCGGATATCATCAAGCTCTCCAACTGGCTGGACAGCTTCAGCGCAGACCGCCTCTGGCTGGACATCAAAGCCCTGCTTGCGATGCGGTTTGACACCAACCACAGCGCACTCGCCCATTTTCAGTCCATCACGAGCCAGGACTTAACCTCTATCCAAATGGAATAGACAGACCTACCTATGGAAAATACGCCACCCACGACCGAGACTCAGGTTCCCTCGCTTTCGGATACACAGCCGCGCAAGCGCGTGCGCCGACGTTCGCGTTCGTTTCAAAGACGCCTGCTAAAACGGTTACTGAAGCGAAGCACGCTGGGGATCGGCTTTACGGCGATTGCAGTTATCCTGATTGTGATCGTGGTGGGTCAGGCCGTGTTTGTTGCAGATGCCACCAGCCAGATCACCGCATCCTACAGCAACCTGGCGCGCGTGCTGATGACGCTGAACCAGCGGCAGAGCGCAGACTGGACCCTGACGGACTTTGATCGCCTGGAGTCCAGCCTCAGCGATATGACGCGCAGCATCAGCGTTGCGCAGGAACGCACGAGATTCGCGCGCCCACTCATTGAACTCAATCCATCCTGGCAGGCGACACTCAGCCAGCTTGATATTGCCGATGAGATGGTCACCGCTGCTGCCGATATCCTGGCTGGCCTGCAGCCCACGCTGTTTTATCTGGTAGGCAGTGGCGCAGACGAAGCCATTGTCACCCAGATTTCTTCTGGCGCGCGTATTGTCGAGCTGCTGGAGATCGGCCAGGGTAACTTTGTGCGCGCCGGCCAGCGCCTTGAAGAGGCCGAAACGATGCTCAACGAACTGGAAGCCGGCGCGGTCTTTGGGCAGGATGCAACACTGCAAGAGCTTCATACTCAGCTAGAGGGCATCAACAACCTGCTGATCAGCGCGCCATCACTCCTTACATTTCTCCTCGGCCTCGAAGAAGAGCAGACCTACCTTGTGCTGGCGCAGAACAGCGACGAACTCCGCCCATCCGGAGGGTACATCAGTACCTATGGCTGGGTGCGTGTGCGCAATGGGCGCATTGTCGATTATGCTTACAGCCCGACCACAGCAAACAGCCCGTTTCCCCCTGCCACGCTCAGCGACGCTACGACGATCCCGTCCTGGTGGATCCAGTATAGTGAGCCGGTATATGCCATGTGGGATGGCAGTTGGTCGCCAGATTTTCCGACCACCGCTGAAATGGCGATGTGGTACTACGACAACGGCAGAAACCGCCATGCACCTGTTGATGGGGTCATCGCCATCGATACTTACGGATTTGAATACCTCATTCGCGCTTTGGGGGAAGTGCCCGTAGAAGCCTACAACACGACCGTCAACACGGGCAACTTCCGCAGCGTGATTTACGACATCCGTGCCAATGGCGCAGGCGAACTGGCGCACAAGCGTTTTCTTTCCCAGGTCTACAGCAGCATCCTCTTTCAGCTTCAAAGCGGTGGCAACAGGGACGAATCAGACAACAGCGCGCTGCTGGGCGCTATTCTGCAGGCGCTGCGCGAACGGCACCTGCTGCTGTACTTCAGAAACGACGCGCTCAATGAAGCGCTCACCACCCTGAACTGGAACGGCGTGCAGCAGTCTTCCGGCACGCACGATTACCTGATGGTGGTTGACGCCAATCTGGGGAACAAGTCCAACCGGTCTGTGGTACGCCAGATCATCTACGATGTCACCA
>CAZQIJ010000260.1:4974-6815 GCA_964592955.1 uncultured Anaerolineaceae bacterium | reverse complement strand
CCGTAATACAGCGTCACAGAGTTGTTGCCGGGCTGCGGCGTACCGGCGGCCCCTGTGCGCGGATTGCTGTTCAGGAACGCGATCTGCGCGCTTGCCAGCCCTGCGGTGAGGTCTGTGGACAGCATTTCCGGGTTATCGTTCATAAACAGGGCCGCGTCCTGCGGCGTGAGGGTGATGGTGGGCGTCAGCGACGGCGTGAGGGTGGCGGTCGCTGTCGCGGTGGCGGTAGGGGTGTGGGTGGCCGTGGGGGTAACGCTGGCGGTTTCGGTGGCGCTCGCGGTCAGCGTGACCGTCGGCGAGGGCGTGATGGTCAGGGTAGGGGTGAGCGTTGGGGTGGGGCTGGGCGGCGAGAGGACATCGCACCCCACGCACAGCACGGCAGCCAGAATCAGGAACTTGCGCATCGCTCGCATAACTTTACTCGTCGTTCGCCTATTAGTCAGGGTTTGGTGTGCCCCGCGCGCTGGTCAGGTGCGGCAGCAGAAGCGCGTCGAATCTTACCACAGGCGGCGCGGCTGAAAACGGTCAGTCCCGCACCCATTTTGCGCCGCCCCGCGCCACATCCCCGCATCTACCCAATATTTGCATTATTCCGGTTGCAGCTTAGAATGATGCAAAAGGTTCACACAAGATCGGATTAACATGCGATGACTGATGTAAGATTACAGAAACTGGCCGACGTGCTGGTGAATTATTCAACGAAGGTAAAACCCGGTGACTGGGTCGGCATTCTTGGGGACGTGGTCGCGCTGCCCGCGCTGCGCGAGGTCTACCAGGCCGTGATGCGGGCCGGTGGCAACCCCACCCTGATGCTGAGCGACGAAACCATGCTGCGTACCTTTCTGCGCGAGGCCAACGATGATCAGATGGCGTGGCTCGACCCCGTGCAGACTCTTTACTACGAAAAGGCGGATGTTTACATCCGTGTGGGCAGCAGCCAGAACACGCGCGCCATGACCGGTATCGACGCCAAACGCACGCAGCAGCTTGCCAGCGCCCGCCGTTCCTGGCTCAATACGCGCCTCACCCGCGCCGCCGCCGGGGAATTTCGCTGGGTGGGGGCATGGTATCCCAACGAAGCCAGCGCCCAGGAAGCCAATATGAGCCTTGAGGATTATGAAGACTTCCTGTATGGCGCAACCTTCTGCACGCTGGAAAACCCGGTCGCAGAATGGCAGAAGCTGGCCACCATGCAGCAGAGCAAGGTGGATTACCTGAAGGGCAAGAAGTCGCTCAAACTTCAGGGTCCAAACATCGACCTGCAATTGTCCATTGATGGCCGCGCGTTCGTCAACGCTGGCGGCCTTGCCAACATGCCAGACGGCGAAATCTTCACCGGTCCGGTGGAAGATTCCGTCAACGGGTGGGTGCGGTTCTCGTATCCGTCCATCGTGGGCGGGCGCGCCGTCTCTGGAATCAACCTGACCTTTGAAAACGGTAAGGTCGTTAAGGCCAGCGCAGAACAGAACGAAGACCTGTTGTTTGCGCAGTTGGATACCGACGAGCGCTCGCGCTACCTGGGCGAATTCGCCATCGGCACCAATTTCGGCATCAACCGCTTTACCGGCAACATCCTCTTCGATGAGAAGATCGGCGGCACCGTCCACATGGCCATCGGCATGGGCTATCCAGAGACCGGCAGCATCAATCGCAGCGCCGTCCACTGGGATATGATCTGCGACATGCGCACAGACAGCACCATCCATGTAGACGGCGCGCTGTTCTACCAGAACGGGCAGTTTACGGTCTAACGCCAACCTAACGCCAACCAGACAGGCGCTTTAGCCTGTTCCAGGCGAAACACCGGCCACCGCTTTGGGCGGGGACATTACCCCGCCCCT
>CAZQIJ010000260.1:1214-4874 GCA_964592955.1 uncultured Anaerolineaceae bacterium | reverse complement strand
CTGTTCCAGGCGAAACACCGGCCACCGCTTTGGGCGGGGACATTACCCCGCCCCTACGAACCGCAGCTTTCACTTTGTACGTACTTTAGCACACTGCAATGCAGGGCACAGAGGAGGGCAGGGGGCCGCCAACGGCATTCTGGCCACCGGGGAATCCGCTCCCCGGTTGCACCCTGCGCGCATTTTGTGGGGCTTTTCACAAGAGTACGAGTCGTGAGGAAGCTGGACGGGGCCAAACCGCAGAACCGCGCCTGGAAAATGCGCCTGCCAGAGCCGGGGGCTAGTGCCCGCGCTCCACAAATTCCCACCACGCGCTGCCCAGGCGGATGCCGTCAGCATAATCCTGCGCGATGAGTTCTACATAACGGTAAACATACTGTGCCTCTACCGGGTCCAGCGTGTACGTAATCAGCAGCGAATCGTCCACCTCACGCTGTGCGCAGGCGGGTGCAATTTGCAGCGCATCCTGTACGATGCGGTGCAGGTCAGAGCTGGCGGAGAGCTTGAACGTGACGTACCCCGTCTTCTCGTTTTCCAGATTATACAGATGATAACTACCCATGATAACACCACCGATCAATTGCAGATGAGTCTGGTCACTATACCAGTATAGCGCATCCTGTAAAGGATTACATAAAGAGTCTGATGCAGTTCTGTCACGATTTCCAGCCGCGCAGGTAAGCCGCGAACGCCACGAAGAACGCGGCTGTGGGCTGGCCACCCCGCCGGAACTGCCCGGCCTGGTTCAGCATCACGAAGCCATGAAGCATGGCCAGCGCGCCGCGCAGCGCTGCCAGCGAATCCGGTTCGCCGCAAATCTGCGCCATCAGCGCTTGCAGCGGCAGCACGCGCTGTTCCTGCGCCTGCGCGTCTGGGCTGAGATCTGCCGCGCTGAAGAGCAGGGCATAGGCCGCGGGGTTGTGTTCCGCAAACACCACATAGGCCTGCGCGACGCGCGTCATGCGTGCCTCCGCACCCTCAGCTTCGCCCACACCAGCCTCGGCCAGCGCCGCCATCAGGTCACGCGCGGTTGCCTCGTTGACGGCGCGCAGCAGCGCCTGTTTGCTGGTCACATACCGGTAGAGCGAGGGAGCCTTAACCCCCAGCGCTGCCGCCAACCGCCCCAGGGACAGGTGTTCGACGCCCTCGTCTTCGATGAGCGCGCGCGCCTGGTTCACGATGCGGTCGAGGTTGATTTGTGCAGGATACGGACTCATAGCCGGTTAAGATGCGTGTCCTTGAACTTCGTTGAATACTTCAGCCCATAGCCCACCGTGCGATCCATGCCGATGTGCGCGAACAGAATCAGCGCCAGCATGGCACCCAACGTCCAGCCGGTAACCAACGCTATAGTGAATAACACCAGCGGTGTCACCTGGTTATGCACGGCGTTATAGGCAATCGCGCCTGTTCTGGGTGTCCTCAGGTAGCCGATCATCGACAGATCCGGCGCAAGCAGCAGCGCCAGAAACACCCAGCCGTTATAGTTGAGCGTGGCATACAGTGCAATGGACGCTGCAAACAGGCCGAACCCCTCTGCGCGCAGCAGGAGGTTGGGCATAGACATGCGTGCTTCGTTTTGTGACATCCTGACACCGGTCTCCGTGAAAACTATTGGCGTTAACCTTCAAGGTTAATGCTATTAGTTTTTGCTGCGGCTGTCAAGAGCGGCATTGCGCCAGGCGCAGCCCCTAAACCCGCCCGGAAACCTCAAGGTTCAGGCCGTGAACTGCCGCCGCCTGATCCGACGCCAGAAACAGGATGGCGTCTGCAAGCTGCGCCGGGGTTACCCACTTCTCGAAATCCGCATTCGGCATACTCTGGCGGTTGGCCGGCGTGTCGATGGTGGAGGGCGAAACGCCGTTGACGTTAATGCCGGAGTCTTTAAGCTCCGCAGACATCGACTCCATCAGGCGCAGCGCGGCGGCTTTGCTGGCGGTGTAGGCCCCCATGCCTTTCGCCCCCTTAAGGGCTGCGCGCGCCAGGACGAAGACCAGCTTACCGTGAATGCTGCTTTCCACCATGTGCCGCGCCACACGCCCGCCCATGTTGTAGATGGGCATGACGTTGAGCGCGATCATCTTATCCAGCACCGCAGGTTCGGATTCATGCACCGCTTTGCCCGCGTCGAAGCCGCCCACCGTGTGCGCCAGCACATCGATCTGCCCGAAGTGCGTCACGATGTCGCCCACCAGCGTATCGACTTTGTCCGCCGCAGAGAGATCGCCAGGAAACCCCCTGAAGCGCTCGCCGCCACCCAGTTCTGCCACCACCTGCGCGAGGCGATCCCCCGCCAGATCGACCAGCGCGATGCTGGCACCGGCATCCGCGAAAGCGTGCGCCACCGCCCGCCCCAGGTTGCCAGATGCGCCCGTAACCACCACGACCTTACCAGTGAAGTCAAAAGCCATTATCGTGCTCCTCAACCATGTTTGGAATAACGCCAACGGGTGCTGCTTGCCGTGCAAAGTATAAACGAGGGGCATGCCGCCTGCATTAATGCGCGCTGAGGGTGTTCAGGCACGCTCCGCGTCTGCCGCAGACCAGCGCGGCGTAAACCCGGCGCGGCCTTCTTCCAGCCGCGGCAGCGCCTCCGCAAGGATGGCGCGCGTGTCGCGGTAGCGTGCGGCGGTCCAGCCCATGTCACGCGCAAGCGCCTGGGCCGCCTCGCCCGTCCCGGCCATAAAGCGCGCCCGGCTGGCGTGGAATTCCTGAACGACGAAGCGCTGTGCCCCGCTGGCCAGCAGCCGCGCCGCGAACGCCTGCGGATCGCGCACAGGCAGCAGCGGCGTCATCGTGATGACGGTTTGCACACCTGCATCGCTCAGCATGCGCACGGCCCGAAAACGCCGCTCGATGGAGGTGCAGGTTGGTTCAAAGCGCTTGCGCACTTCGTCATCATCGGTGGTGATGGTCATATTGACCTGGGCGAACCGGAACTTCTCAAACAGGTCGATATCACGCGTGACGAGGTCGCCGCGCGTCTGCATCATCACGCGCACCTGATGATAATCCAGCAGTTCCTGCAGCACGGCGCGCGTCAGCTTCAGTTGGGCTTCAACCGGTTGATAGGGATCCGTGACGGTGCTGATGTAGATGACCTTATCCAGCAGAGGGCGCTTGCGCCGTCGCTTCAGCAGTTCCAGCGCGTTCTCCTTCACTTCCACCCACCGCCCCCAGGTGTCCTGAAGGTCCTGCGAACGGGCAAAGAAGGCAGCATAGCAGTAGGTGCAGCCAAACGCGCACCCCGAATAGGGGTTGAGCGAATAGTCGAAGTCGCGGGCAAACCCGGAAGGCTTCGTCAGGATGCTGGTGGCGCGGCGGGTTGTGATGTCCATGTGCGGGGTCTCCGTCTGACCTTGTTTAGCACAGATGAGCTATCCAGTATAGCACGGTGTGGGACGGGTGTAAAGGAACAGCGCGCCGCGCATGGGGTATCTGCACACCGCGCTGCCATAACTGCCGGGTGTGTTCGCAAACAGTGGCAAACACACGGGTTTATCTGGGGTGGGGCAGCATGTGGGCGATGATCCGCGCATCGTCCCGATGAATACGCCGCCTGCCCCCACCATCCGAATGCACGCTGATTGCCCGCGCGCCTGCAAAAATCGCACGTCTCAGGTATAATCCTTCTATGAGGTGAACAGGTATAAACAATGT
>CAZQIJ010000260.1:0-1204 GCA_964592955.1 uncultured Anaerolineaceae bacterium | reverse complement strand
GTCTATTACATTGCGACTGGAAGTAGAGCGCGAGTCCCTTGTCATCTGGGACTTCCTGGGGCCGTGGAATTGGGAACATTTTGTGCATAACCAGGAAGCCGCCGACCGCCTGATTCACCAGGCCCCCGGCGAAGTCTACGTGCTCTTTAACCTGATCACCGGCTATCCGTACCGGGCCCATGCCTTTGGAGCAAACAACGTGCAGCGCGACATGCCGCAGAACGTCGCCGGATGGGTGATTATCGCTTCGCAGGCATTCGATGATGTTCTTTTGGGGAAGCTGTTGATGATGTACCCGAACTGGCGCGACAAACTGCGCTTCGCCACCAGCCTGGACGAAGCGCATACCATCATTGGCGTACTCAGGGCGCGCGCATAACGCGGCGGCATCAGGGGGTAAGAATGCCTGGTTTGTCTTCCGTCACAGCATCCCGCCCGGTCTCTCCGCGTGCGATGAGGACGCCGCCATTGATATGGACCGGCATGGCCTCTGCGCGGCGCGGATCAATCACAAGGTAGCGCAGCAGTGTCATGACCGTGCCGGCCAGCGGTACGGCGATCAGCCCGCCGATCACGCCACCCAGCGCAAAGCCCACAAACAGCACCACGATAATGAGGATCGGGTTCAGCCCCACACTGTTACCCATCACGCGCGGCGTCAGGTAGTGCGTTTCGATCTGCTGTACCGCCACGAAACTGCCAAACGTAATCAGCCCATCCAGCGGCTGTGGCGATGTCACCAGGGCCAGCAGGACTGCCGTCCCCGCGCCGATGAACCCGCCGATGATGGGCAGCATGGTCGATACCCCGATGATAAAGCCCAATGTCACCGCGTAGGGTACCCCGAACAGGGTCAGGATGACGGTATTGGCCGCCCCCACAAACAGCGCTACCCCAAACAGCCCGCGCACGTAATTGCCAAGCGATGTTTCGATGTCGCGCACGATATCCTGTACCAGCGCGCGCTGCCCCATCGGGAACAGCTTAAGCAGGTAATCCACCGCCGGATCGCGCGATGTCAGCCAGTAGACCCCGATGATGAACACCAGCACAAAATTCCCCAGCAGCCCGCCGAACTGACCTGCCAGCACCGGCATTTCTGCGCGCAGGCCGTTCAGCAGGTTCGAAACCGTCTCGCGGATGCCTGCCGGGTCAATCAGGTTAACCTCCAGGTTCAAACGCGCCTGGATGTTCTGTTCGATCC
>CAZQIJ010000259.1:0-6830 GCA_964592955.1 uncultured Anaerolineaceae bacterium | reverse complement strand
TACCGCCGCTGATCGACCAGCACACACTGCCGCCCTCCGGGGTATATTTGACGGCGTTATCCAGCAGGTTACGGAACACCATCGTCAGATGGTTCAAACCTGCGCACACCGGCGGCACGTCTGCCGCGCGCACGCTGATTTCGATGTGTTTGCCCTGTGCCGCTGCGTCCATGCGCTGGCGCAGGCTGTGGGCAAAACGCGCCAGGTCCACCTGTGTGGTGCCCAGGTCGGCACGGCCCGCGTCGAAGCGCGACAGCAGAACGAGATCGTCAATGAGGCTGCCCAGGCGGTTGATCTCGTCATCGATTTCCTCGATGTAGCGCGTTTGGGTTTCGTCGTCCAGCGTCGCATCGTAGCGCAGCGCCTCAGACCGCAGCCGGATCGTCGTCAGCGGCGTGCGCAGTTCGTGCGAGGTGTTGCTGGCGAACGCGCGCTGTTCCTCCATCATGCTCTGCACCTGCTGCGCCATGTGGTTAAACGCCTGGGCGACCTCGCCAATCTCGTTCTGGCCCGCGTACTGCACGCGGTGGGCAAAGTCCCCGCCGCTGAGCTTCACGGCAGAGCTGCGCAGGGCCAGCAGCGGGTGCGTAATCCAGCGGGCCAGCCAAAGGGTGGCCGCCACCGCCAGCGCCAGCACCAGCCCGAATACGACCAGCAGCTCTGCCCAGCGCGCGGCGATCACAGGCTGAAGGTTCTGCGCGGGCACGCTCAACTGTACCAGCCCTAAGAGGCGTTGGTCATTGGTAACGGGTGCGGCGGTGAAGTAGCTCAGATCGCCGTCGGCATTGGCGCGCTCCACCACCACAATCTGGCCGCGCACGGCGGTATCGAGTTCGAGGGCGTCTGGAAAGCCTGCGCGCATGCTGCCGTGACGGGCATCCATCCAGATGAAGGTCAGTGCCCCATTCGCCTGTGAGGAATAGCCGTGCAGCAGCGCGGTTAGCTCGGCCTCGCTGGTGTGTTGGCTGTCGTCGTTCAGCTCGCGCGAAAGCGCCTGCGCGATCACGCGCACTTCGCCCTGAAGCCGCTGCCCATAATCGCTGCGCGCTGCCGAAGCGAGCCTGCCGCCGGTGACCAGCGCCAGTGCCGCGAAGCCGATGAGGAGAATGCCGATGTAGACCACCAGCAGCCGCGCCCGGATGCTGGCCAGCGGATGGCGCGGCGCTGGCGCTGCCTGTACCTGGCCCCTCATGGCGTTTCTCCTGGCAGGAAGCGGTACCCCACGCCGCGCACCGTCTGAATGTAGCGCGGCTTGCTGGGATCATCTTCCAGTTTTTCGCGCAGCCAGCGAATGTGAACGTCCAGCGTGCGCATATCGCCCAACCAGTCTGTCCCCCACACTTTATCGAAGATCTCGGCACGGGTCACCAGCTCACCGGCCTTCATCACCAGCAGGCTCAGCAGTTCAAATTCCTTGAACCGCAGCGACAGTTCGGCGTCGCGCTTGAAGACCTGCCGCTGCATCATGCTGATGCGCAGGTCACCAAAGGCCAGCGTGTCGCTGCGCGGGGTGCGTGTGGAGTCATATTCCACGCGCCGCAGCAGCGCCTTAACGCGCGCCAGCAGTTCGCGCGTGCTGAAGGGCTTGGTCAGGTAGTCATCTGCGCCCAGTTCAAGCCCCAGGATGCGGTCAATTTCTTCGCTCAGCGCCGTCAGCATCAGGATGGGCACCACGCTTTTCCTGCGGATGGTCTTGCAGACTTCCCAGCCATCCATGCCCGGCAGCATGATGTCCAGCACCACGAGATCCGGGGATTGGCTGAGGGCGGCCTCTGCCCCGCTCAGGCCATCGTGCGCGGTGATCACGTCAAAGTTCAGGTTGCGCAGCGCGCGCGCTACCGGCTCTGCAATCAGCCGGTCATCTTCAATCAGGAGAATAGTCGTCATGGGTTGCTCATCACTGCGCCAATCACGCCTTTCGATGCTCGATTATCGCATTGAGTGGCCAGCAGTGGCCAGGCATTTAAGGTGGATTTAAGGATATTTGATTCTTTGGTAACCTGATTCTTGCAACGCCGCATTAAAGTTAGGGTATAGTCCATAGTATGCGAGAGACCTCAAAGAGCAGGAGTTCGAAACCATGTTACAGCCGCGTCCAAACAGCAACCATCTACTGCCTTTCGGCAGCCGCGGCATTGTGCTGCTGGCTGCGTGCGTCATTTTCGTGTGTCTCGTTGGGGTGGTAACCTTGTCGGCAAGCGCGGCGGGGTCGGTGACGCAGGCAGCGGGGCAGTCTCCCACGGTGGGCCAGGCGCTGCAGCCGCTGCCGGTGGTTGATACTGCGTCTGGCCTCTATACCCAGATCTACGAGCAGGGCAGCCGTTCGGTGGTTGCCATTAACGTTTACACGCGGGTGCGGGGCGGCCAGCTTACGCTGGCAGGCAGCGGGTCCGGGTTTGTGGTTGATACAGCCGGCCACATCATGACGAACAACCACGTCATCAGCGGCGCAAACTTCATCGAAGTGGAACTGGCCGACGGCACGCTGGCCGAAGCGCAGATTGTGGGCGCAGACGCCAACTCGGATCTGGCGGTGCTGTCTGTGAGCGTCCCGGCAGAAAAACTGGTGCCGGTGACGTTCGGCGACTCTAACGCGCTGGTGGTGGGGGAAACGGTGCTGGCCATTGGCAGCCCCTTCGGGCAGGACTGGACGCTGACCACCGGCATCGTCAGTGGTATTGACCGGGTCATACAGGGGTTAACGGAATTCTCGATCGGGGCCGTGATTCAGACCGATGCGGCGATCAATCCTGGCAACAGCGGCGGCCCGCTGCTGAACCTCAACGGTCAGGTGATCGGCGTCAACTCGCAGATCCTCAGCCGTTCTGGCAGCAATTCGGGTGTGGGTTTCGCCATTCCCAGCAACCTTGTGCAGCGCGTCATGCGTGAACTCATCGAAGACGGGCGCGTGGATTACAGTTACATCGGCATCAGCGGCACAGATCTCAGCCTGGTGGGGCTGACGGCGCTCGGCCTCAGCGGGGATGTGCGCGGCGTGCTGGTCTCTGACGCGGTGGCGGCTGGCCCGGCAGCGCGGGCGGGTTTGCAGCGCGCCACCAACCAGGGGCTGGACATCATCACTGCGGTGGATGGCCGCCCGGTGACCACGATGGATGACCTCATCTCGTACCTGGCGCGCGAGACACTTCCCGGCCAGTCGATTTCGCTGAGCGTGCTGCGCCGCAGCGCTAACGGCAGCTTCGCGGCGCTGGAAATCCCGGTGACGCTGTCCACCCGCCCCTGATGGCGGCGCGTTAACCGTGTGAGGGTGCGCTGCGCCGCGCCCTCACCGCGCCGGGTTCTGCACAACGCAGGGATCCTGCAAGTTCACGATGCTGCTGACTGTGCAAAAGCCCTGGCAGACAACCGCAACCCGTTGCCACACCGCGCAAGTGCCATTAAAATGGGGTTAACCCTCAGACAAGTGTAAAGATTATTGCGATGACCAAGACGATTAAGCTTTTTGCGACTTTGCGTGATATCGCGGGAACCCGTGAACTGCATGTGCCGTTTCGTGAAGGGCAGACGGTGCGCGATCTGCTGACCGATGTGAACGCCGTCCACCCGCAGTTGGGTGAGGCGATCTGGACACATGACGGCCACCTCACCGGGCTGGTACACATCATGGTACACGGGCGCAACATCGAATGGCTGAACGGCCTGGAGACCACCATCCGCGAAAGCGATCAGTTGGTGTTCCTGCCGCCATCGGCGGGCGGATGACATGACGACGCCACAGTCCCGCGTTGAAATGGATCTGCGCAACCTGCGCGCTTTTCGCATCCTGGAGTATCTGACCGAGGCGGGCGGCACCCCGGTTTCTGACCGGGCCGTAACGGCCCCCAACTGGCGCGCGGAGCTTATCGAGATGGAGCCAGTGCGCTTCAGGGTGATGGAAGTTCCGCGTGACCTGCTCGTCATCCAGGGGGACAGTGCCGAGGTGGAGCGGGTTCATAGTTTTATGCGCACCAAAACCATGCGCGGCGGCGGCTAACCTGCGGGCTGTCTCTGGTATACCTGGGGAGTTATGTGGCCTTCACCGTTCTTAAAGGCGGCCAGGGGATGCGGGTTCTTCTCGCAGGTACGCAGCGGGGCGTTAGGGCGGCCCGCTGCCAGGAGAAGCAGCATCAGGGGGCAAGGGAGCAGGGGTCGCACGCAGCAGTGTGACCCCTGCGAATGCCAGCGGGGCGCTGTCCGCAAACGCATCATATGCCGGTTTGCGGCCAGTCTCGCAGGTGGCGAGATCAGGACGTGGCGAACATGGTCTGCATCTTCATCGCCAGACCCATATCGCCCTGAATCTTGATCTTGCCGCTCATGAAGGCGGTCATCGCGTTGGTGGAGCCAGAGATTACGCTCATATAGTCTTCTGCGACGGCGCGCAGGGTCATTTTGGGATTTTCCGCCTGGCCTTCGCCCCAGGTGCAGGTGCCGCCGGTGACGTTGAGCCAGTAGAGGCCGCCGCTGTCGCCGGTCAGGTCAAACTGAATGTACCCGTCCACGCCCTGCGCTTTGTCTGGCAAAAAGCGTTCGCACATGGTTGGGAAGATCTGTGCAATTTCTTCTTTTGTCGCCATGAGATGTTTTCTCCGTAATTTTCAAAGTCTCAAAAGAATCTGACCGCAACAGTATACAATAGAACAAAGCCAGACCCAAGCAAATGAAAGACAGGTTCATGAAAATTCTCTCAATCTGTGTTCTACTGTTAACCTCCATTTTCGCACAACCGACGCGCCCGCCTGGGCACATCGCCTTTATCGCCGCCGACCATAACGTGATGCGCTATACGCCGCAAACAGAGACAACCCTGGCGCTGACCAGCGACGCCGACGCCGCGCGCCATTACCAGTGGCCCACATGGTCTAACGACGGGCGCTTGGCATATTTCTGCTGCGATGCAGCGCTGCAACGTGCGCCATCGGTGGCGGTTTATGTTACCGCACCAGACGAAACCGAGGGCAAGCTGATCTATGAGGCCGCGGATGAAGCGATCACGTATGCGGCATGGTCACCGGCAGACTGTGGCGACGACTGCCGCGACCTGGCCGTGCTGCTCAGCCAAACCGGGCTGCCGTTTAAGGTGGAGCTCATTCGCCAGCGGGCGGAACCCACCAGCACCTCCAGCGGAACTGGCGCGCCGTTTTACTTTTCGTGGAGTCCTGACGGGTCACGCATGATGCGCCACCTGAACAACCGCGTGATCGATGTGTATGACGTGGGGGCGGCGCGCAGCGAAACACTGGCAGACTCCCCGGCGCTGTTTGCCGCGCCGCAGTGGTCGCCGGTGGATAACCGCTGGGTGTATGGTGTGGCCGGGGATGTACCCTCGTCCACGAGCCTGATTCTGGTGGAGGAAGACGGCGCTGAAACCGTGCTTGCGGCGGATCAGTCCGGTTTTTTGTCCTTTAACTGGTCACCGGACGGGCGCTATGTGGGGTACCGCGCCGCGGTGATCAACGGTTACAGCGCGGTCACGATCATAGACGCGCAGACGGGGGACACGGTGGGCACGAGCCTGGACGAAAACGTGATCGCGTTCTTCTGGGCACCGGACAGCCAGAAGCTCGTTTATCTCATTCCGGGCGTGAGCACCGGCCAGCGCATCGGCCTGGCGCAGCCCAGCCGGCTCGAGTTGTCGTGGGTGCTGTATGAAGTGGCCAGCGGCACATCGACCGTGCTGGCGAATTTTGAACCGACCGCGGAGATGATCTACCAGATCCTGTACTTTGACCAGTTCGCCATCAGTCACCAGGTGTGGTCGCCAGACAGCACGCACCTGGTGTATGCGGCCACAGCGCCAGACGACACACCGCGAATTACGATCCTTGACACAACCCGTCTGAATCCTGTACCGTTGCCTGCTGCTGAAGGGGTGTTCGGGGTATGGAGCTACCGTTGAAACGTCTTTACCTGGCGCTGCTCGCGCTGCTGGCTGCGGCCTGTTCGCTTTCCGGTTCGGTAGAGCCGCGCGTGGTCTTCGTGACGGCCACGCCGCTGGACCCGCTCGCGCCTGCCGCGCTGACGCCTGCCGGGTCTGCGCCGACGTTATCGACCGGAACGGACGGCCAGGGCGCGCCAGCACAGGCGACGCGCGCCAGCGGCGGCATCACACGGCAGCACGTGGTACAGGCTGGCGACACGCTTTCGGGCATCGCCAACGCCAACAGCACCACCATAGAAACCCTGATGGCGCTAAACGCACTGGAAGACGCGAACCTGATCGCGGTGGGGCAGGTGCTGCTGCTGCCAGCGCTGCCAGCAGAGGCAACGCCGTCAACGCTGCTGCTGGCAGACACCCGCCTGGTGAACCAGAACGCGTTTGACGTGGGGGCGTTCATCAGCACCCGGACGGGGTTTATCCGCGTGGCGGCAGACGCGGTGGAAACGCGCGAAGCCGATGGCTCGGTTCAGATCGAGATGCTGAGCGCAGCCGAGGTGATTGCACGGGTTGCGCGCGAATTCAGCGTTGATCCGCGTGTGCTGCTGGCGCTGCTGGAGTACCGGGCCGGGTGGCTGACCAACGCGATTCCGGCTTCGATTACGCACCCGATGATTTCTGAAGAAGACTCTGGGGCGGTGGACCGCGGCGGCCTCTATAAACAGATGGCGTGGACGGCGAACGAACTCAACCGGGGTTACTATGGGTGGAAGTATGAGGGGTGGGAAACGCTGGAATTCACGGACGGGCCGCGGCTGCGCATCGACGAAACGCTGAACCCCGGCACGGTGGCGGTGCAGCACATGCTGCACCTGCACCAGGATCATGCACGCTGGCTGGAGGACGTAAGCCCAGAGGGATTCCGGCGCACCTACACCACACTGTTTAGCGC
>CAZQIJ010000258.1:0-6837 GCA_964592955.1 uncultured Anaerolineaceae bacterium | reverse complement strand
GCCCCACGCCTTTGATCTGCGTGACTGGTGCGTTCAGGCCGCGCAGAATATCGGCGGCGGCATCTGGCGTAATGGGTTTGCGTGGTTTGCGCGGGTCACGTACCAGGCGCACTTCCTGCGGGATGTCTAGCTGCCCGGTGTAGGTGGCCTCGATAATGTCGTTGGTTTCAAAGACGACTTCGCCATGTTCCGGCGCGCCTCTACCGTCTTCGTCGGCTTCGCGGTTGGCCGCGACCGGCTGCGGACGCTTGCGGCGGTCATCTTCGCGCTGCTGCTTCTCGCGCTCCTTGCCACGCTCACGCCCGCGCTCACTGCCGCGTTCGCCCGGCTGATCCCTGCGCGACTGGGAATCTGGCCGCGCTTCGTTCCTGCGTTCGGCACGATCTGGGCGTTCGGCACGATCTGGGCGTTCGGGCCGGTCTGGGCGCTGTGGATCGGCATCACGCTGCTGACCTTTCTTGCGGTCCTTCGATTTTTCGGGCGGGCGGGCTTCGCCGTCGGGCTGCGGCGCACCCCTGGGCCGCGCTTCATCCCGGCGCGCGCGTCCACCACGTTCGGGCGGCTCGGCTCTGGCACCCTCGGCAGCGTCTTTCGCGTCTTTACGCGGAAGCGCGGCCTGCCCGCTTTCCTGGTCGCGCGCTTCGCGGGGTTCGCGCCGCCGTTCACGCTCTGCCTTTGGCGGGCGCGGCGGACGTTCAGGCGCGGGCTGCTCGTGTGGTGGAGGAGGCGCGGGGTCCGGCTGGGAAGCCGCCAGGGTGAGATAATGGGGCGGGGTGGGAATGCGCCCGGTAATGCGATCCAGCATATAGGCGACCGACGAGAGGCGCTCGGCCCGGCTGCTGACCGCTTCATAATGGTTCAGGAGCGCGGTCAGTTCTTCGACCAGCGCGCGTTGTTCGACGTTGCGCGCCTGCTTGCGGGCCTCCCCTATCCAGTTGCGGGCATAGGCCCCCAGGCCGCCGATGACGGCGCTGTTCTTGCATCCCTGCTCGCGTTCGAGCTTCAGAATTTTGACGAGCGTTTCTATGGCAGTAGGCATCGCTTTACTACACTTTCCATGCTTGGCTAACGGGCGCGACACCCAAAGCCCCCGGCCCGATGTGGGTCCCCAGCGTTGGGCCGCAGTCCGTAATGAGCGTATCTGCGGGGGCAATGGCTGCGAGCTGTTCACGCAGCGCCTGCGCGCCTTCCAGGTTGTTGATGTGCAGCACCGCCAGTTTATCCAGCGGCGCATGAGAGCGGGTAAACTCGATCAGTTTCTCGACCGCCTTATTGAAGGTGCGAACGCGGGCCGCAGAGGTGACCACGCCATCTGTGACGCTGACCACAGGCTTGATCTGAAGCAGCGCGCCGAGGCTGGCGGCGGCCCAGCTTACGCGACCGCTGCGCCGCAGCAGTTCCATGGTGGCCAGCGCCGCATAAAGCCCCTGGTGCTGGCGCACGCGGTAGATGGCTGCCAGCGTGGCGGAGAGGCTGCCGGTTTGCGCGGCGACCTGTGCGCCAACCAGCACCTGCCAGCCGATGCCCATGCTGAGCTGACCGCTGTCGATGAGGGTAACGCGTTCCGGCGGCAGGCTTTGCAGGCCGAGGCGCATCGAATTGTGAATGGCGCTGAGGACGGCCGGCGTGGTGATGACGATCAGGTGATCTGCCCCCTCAAAATGCGGCACGAGAATCTGCTGGGCCAGCGCTGGCGGCATGGCAGCGGTGGTAGGGGTCTGGGGCATGGTAAGGATCTGGCGGAAGTAGTCTTCGCGCACAAGCTCCTGGACGTCGTCGGCATAGCTTTTGTCGCCAATGTTGACAAAGCACGGCACTACGGCAATATCCCAGCGGGCCACCAGTTCCGCTGGGATGTCGCACACACTGTCTGTGGCAAACTTAATCTTCTGAAAGGTCATCTTCAAACCTGCCCATGTCTTCTTCGAGTATGACCACCCCGGTGGCATCTGTGCCGATGAGCGCAGCAAGCGAGGCATTATACACCTCGAAAGGAAAGGTACGCCCGGCATAATCCGCCGCCAGCCGGTCTTGCAGCAGGCGCGTCTGCTCGGTCATATCGCCGCGGCTTTGCAGCAGCAGGATGTCCGTGATGTCTGTAAATTCTACTACAAATTCGACCAGGCGTTCTACTGCCTGTGCCCGTGTGCGCACTTTTTCGATCACGGTGAGTTGGCCATTCTCGATGGCGACAAACGGCTTGATGCCCAGAATGGCCCCCAGGATGCCGTGCGAGGGACTGATCAGCTTGTTGTGCAGCAGAAAATCGATCGTCTCGATGTAGTAAACGGAGTAGACGCGATCCACCACGCCGCGCACCAGGCGCACGAGGTCATCGAAGGTGGCTTCGGTGCGCGCGGCCTCTAACGCGGTCTGCACCAGCATCCCCTGCCCCGCACAGATGGATTGTGAATCGATGACGGCGATGCGGTTATGTGCAGAGACCTGCTGCGCCGCTTTGCGGGCATTGGCCCAGCTTGCGGTAATTTCACGCGAGGGGTGAATCGAAATGACCGCGTCTGCGTGGCGGGCGACACGGTTATACACCTGGACGTAATCTGCGACGGAGGGCGCGTGCAGGGCTGGCGGTATGCGCAGCCCGTGCATGTGGCGGATGGCGTCCTCGTGGCTGAGATCCACGCCTTCGGCAATCAGCTTGCCGCCGATTTCCAGTTTATTCGGGACAACCGTAACCAGGTTATCCCGGCCAAAGCGCGCCTGGGCGAAGTGTGCGCTGCTGTCTGTGACAATATGGATGTTGAGCATTTACTCTATACTAATGATATACGGATAGAGCGGCTGCCCCCCGTAAACAACGTGGACTTCGAGCGAGTCATAGCGCGCGCGCACGGTTTGCGCCAGGTCTGCGGCCTGTTCCATGCTCACCCCTGAGCCATAGTATAGCGTAATCAGTTCGTAATTGTCTGCCCTTGCTTTTTCGAAAAGTGCCAGCGCAGCTTCGTGCAGCGTTTGCCCAGCGCCCACCAACTGGCCATTCAGCAGGGCCATAGGCTGCCCCTGCGCCACATGCACGCCGTTAAAAGTGGCGTCGCTGGTGGCGAACGTGACTTCGCCAGACTGGATATTCTCCAGGGCAGCAGCCATTGCTTCGGCGATCTCGTCAAGTTCGGTGGTGTCGCGCAGATTAATGTACTCCAGCAGCGCGGCAATACCCTGGGGAATGGTGTGGCTCTCCACAATGCGAACGTGTTTACCCTTCACCAACCCGGCGGCCTGTTGTGCTGCCAGGACAACGTTACGATTATTAGGCAGCAGGATGATGTGGCTGTTGGGCACGGCTTCGATGGCGGCGATGAAATCCTCGGTGCTGGGGTTCATCGTTTGCCCGCCATAAACGACACCGGCCACGCCGAGATCCTTAAGAAAGATCTCGTTCATGCCTTCTCCGGTAGAAACGGCAATGGCGACCACGCCGGGGAAGTAACTATCCGCACTTTGCAGCGTAACGGTACCCCTGGCGGTGGTCACGAAATCCTCAAACTGCTTCTGCATGTTTTCGACGACGATGTCATCAATCACAGCCCCGGAACGCACCGCATAGCTCAGCGGCACACCGGGATCGTGGACGTGAATATGCACCTTGACCAGCTCGGCATCGCCCACTACCAGCACAGACCAGCCCATCGCGGTGATGTCGTCGCGGATGCGGGCGATATCCAGGTGAGCGCCATGCATGAGGAACTGAACATCGTAGCCATAGCCTTCCACGTCTTCAGGGGTCAGCGCGGCCTGGATCGGCTCGGTATCTGCCCGCATGTGGGGGGTAGTTTCGTCAATGCTGACCTGTTCGCCATCCAGAAACCGTGCCATGCCTTCCAGAATGTACACCAGCCCCATGCCGCCGGAGTCCACTTTGCCCACTTTCCTGAGCACAGGCAGCAGTTCCGGGGTACGGTTAAGCGATTGGCGGGCAGCGTGGAGCATGACATGCAGCGCGTCGTTGAGATCTGCACTGGTCTCCACGAAATCTGCCAGCGCCTCGTAAGCCTCGCGGGCGACGGTGAGGATCGTGCCTTCTACCGGGGACTGCACGGCGGCATAGGCGGCGTCTACAGCTTTGCGCGCGGCAAGGGCAAACAGGCGCGCATCCAGCACATTGTGGCCGCGCACCCCCTGGGCGAACCCGGCCAGCAACTGAGAGAGGATCACGCCGGAATTGCCGCGCGCACCCAGCAGTGCGCCCTTCGCAATCGCATCGCTGACCAGGCCAATATGCAGCTCGTCCAGGTCGGTGATCGCGTCGTAGGCTTTCTGCATCGTCAGGCGCATATTGGTTCCGGTATCGCCGTCTGGCACGGGAAACACGTTCATGTGATTGACGGCCTGCTGGTGTTGGGCGAGCCACGCTAATCCAGCGGCGGTCAGCAGCTTAAGCATGTGACCATCACAGAGATGGCGCTTGATGTCGACAATCATACGGACTTTCCTTAAATCATTATTGCTAATAGGTATGATAAGTTGGTATATTTGCCCATAGTGCCACTTGAATCCGTGTGCGCAGTATGGTAGCATACCTAAATCTTGTTTGATAGGTAACTCCTGGAGCCTGCAGCATGGCGAAATGCGAAATGTGCGGCAAGGGGCCTCTGTTCGGCAACAAACGCAGCTTTTCTATGAGAGCGAGCCGCCGCCAGTTCAAGCCCAATTTGCAGCAAATCCGTGTACAATCAAAAGAGGGAATTTTTGTTCGCAAAACCCTTTGCGCCAAGTGTATTAAGACACTGGCCAAAGAAGGCTAAAGCGCAAGAAAAAGCCGGGCGTCCCGGCTTTTTGTTTGCCTGTTGGCCGCGCCTTATTCCAACGCTGCCCGCAGGCGGCGCATCCCCTCTTGTACGGAATACTGTGCGGTGAAGACTGTACTACCGGCTACCAGGCATGTGGCACCGGCCTGGGCCGCGGTCATGGCGGTTTGCTCGCTGATGCCGCCGTCCACTTCCAGCTCCACATCGCGCCCGGAATCACCGATCATGGCGCGCAGTTCCGCGATCTTGGATGTCATACCGTTGATGAAAGCCTGCCCCCCGAAGCCAGGATTCACCGTCATCACAATGATATGATCGACCATGTCGAAAATATCCGTGAGGGCGCTGGCAGCGGTGTGCGGATTCAGGGCGACACCCGCGCGGCAGTTCAGCTCGCGGATCTGCTGAAGCGTGCGGTGCAGGTTGGGGCTGGCTTCCAGATGCACACTGAGCACACTGGCACCTGCCGCCACAAACGACTCAACATACCGCTCTGGCTCAACAATCATCAGGTGTACATCCAGCGGCAGCGACGTAACACGCCGCACCGCTTCTACCACCATTTGCCCCATCGTGATATTGGGAACAAAGCGCCCGTCCATCACATCGATATGGATCATATCTGCGCCTGCCGCTTCGGCTTCGCGGACCTGTTCGCCGAGGCGGGTGAAGTCTGCTGCGAGAATGGATGGCGAAATTCGGATCGTATTCACGGTCATCCTCTGGTGTTCTATGTTAACGAAGGATTTCATGCGGACTCGCGCAGGATTATACTCCAACTGTGGCACATCAACGACCTATGATATAGAACACCAGACACCGGAGCAGTTACGCAGAGTCTGCTGTGACGGGGCGCGAATTGTGCGTGAGGCAAATGAAGGCAAATGAAGGCAAATGAAGGCGCGGTTCGCTCTGTTTACATTCTGACATGTCTACCATTCTCTAACACGTTATAATCCTGATTATATCGAACGGAGCGGGGGTTAGCATTGTGGCTGCACGTCCTGACATCGAAACGATACAGAAACTGCTGCGCGAAAATTACCACGGCATCCACTACCTGGCGACAGTTCACGAGGGGTTGTCTGGCGCGGTGGTGCTGCTGGTCAAGTACAGGCTGCGCGGCGCTGAGGGGCTGGCCTTTGCCAAAGTGGACCGTACAGAGAGCTGCCGCTACGAAATACAGAAGCACGCAGACGCGCGCCTGCGCCTGCGCGAAGGCGGCGGCGATACCTATGTGCCGCGCCTCATCACGCAGGAACCGCAGATCCTGGCGGATGGCTACGCGTTTGTGCTGTATGAGCCTGCGCATCACGTGCCGAACACGGCGCGGTCCCTGGGGTCGGCGCTGGCCGCAAACCGGTATTCTGCGGCGGACCTGGCGGCACAGGTTGAGGGGCTGCTGGCCAGGGTCATCGCGCACTGGCATCATGCGGAACATCCGCCGGTACACATTCCGGTGCTGCTGCGGCGGGTGCTGACGACCGGCGACCTGTACGTACCGCCGAAAGTGAACCTGACGCAGGAGCAGCAGAAACGGCTGCCGCTGGCGCTGGCCGCCGCACGGGAACGTAAGGAGATGGAGAAGCTCACCGAAATCGATGACCGCGCGCTGCAATTCGACCTGCCGGGGCCGATTAACCCGGTGATCATTTTTCAGCCCGGCGGTGTGATGGCCCCAAACCCGCTGGCGTACCTGATGAACGAAACGCTGTGGGTATCTACGCGCGAGATCGTCGCGCCACAGACACCCGTCCACGGAGACCTGCACAGCGGCAATATCATCTGCGATATGGAAAGCGGCGGGCAGGTTCCGTGGGTCATCGATTTCGCGCGCTTTGATTCCGAAGGCGTGCCTTTTTTTGACCTGGCCTACCTTGAGCTTGACCTGCTGATGCGCTGCCTGCCAGCAGATACCCCGGAAGCCTGGGAAGACTGGCTGGCGCTGACGGAGTTCCTGACAAGCACCCTGGCCCCCAGCGGTGAACCGCGCCGCAGCGCCACCCTGCGACCCTGGCGGCTGATACAACCGATCCGCCGGTATGCGCAGCAGTTGGTGGACAGCGTCGCGGGT
>CAZQIJ010000257.1:0-6857 GCA_964592955.1 uncultured Anaerolineaceae bacterium | reverse complement strand
CACACGTCTTATCATCCCGTGACCTCCACACGTCTTATCATCCCGTGACCTCCACCGCCGCTGCCACCGGGATAACCTCGCGCCCCCACTGCTCAAGCAGTGACCGCTCGTGTACGCTGGGCATATTGAAGATCACATGCGTGAAGCCGGCTTCGCCCAGGTCGCGGCACGTTTTCAGCACCGCGCCCGTATTGGCCGGTTCTGGTGCATGCGTGACCACTGTTTTCTCGATGGTGTCATAATCCCGCCCAATGGCTTCGCAGTGACCGCGCAGCACGTTCAGCTTATGGCGCAGCGCGTCCAGCCCCACACCTGCATCGAAGTTGCACGCATCGGCATAATCCGCCACCAGCCGCAGTGTCTTCTTCTCGCCCATACCGCCCACCAGTATCGGCGGGTAGGGCTGGTTGACCGGCTGCGGGTTATTCACAGTTTCGGCCAGGTGGTAGTGTTTGCCGTTGTATGCGCCCGTGTTATCCGCCCACATCTGGCGCAGAATTTGCAGGGTTTCTTCCAGCATCTCAAAGCGCTGCCCAATGGCCGGAAACGGGATGCCCAGGCCAACCGCCTCGCGCTCGTACCAGGCCGCCCCGACCCCGGCATAGGCCCGGCCACCAGAGAGGACATCGAGCGTCGTAATGAGTTTCGCCAGCACGCCGGGATTGCGGTACACCGCACCTGTGACCAGGGTCCCCAGTTTTACGCGGCGGGTGAGCGCGGCGAAGTAACTCAACCCGCTGTAGGCCTCGATCATCGGTGCATCTGGTCCCCCGGCGGCTTCCATCTGAAAGAAATGGTCAATCAGCCACAGGCTGTAAAATCCGGCGTCGTCGCTGGCACGGGCAATATCGGCCAGGGTACGCGCGAAGGCAGGCGTACCACCCGGAAACGCAAATGTCGGGATCTGTAGTCCGATTTTCACAGTGATCCTCCTTGTGATTACTCGGTGCCGGTGAGATCCATTTCCGGTACAGACG
This sequence comes from uncultured Anaerolineaceae bacterium, assembly GCA_964592955.1. Lineage (GTDB taxonomy): Bacteria > Chloroflexota > Anaerolineae > Aggregatilineales > Phototrophicaceae > CAZQIJ01. The sequence goes on along the minus strand of CAZQIJ010000257.1, from coordinate 5,880 downwards.
GCACCGCACGCGTATACAGCCATGCCTCAAACAGATCGTCAAGCGCCTGGCCACTGACCCGTTCTGCCAGCGCGATGAACTGCGCGGTGGTCACATTGTCATAGGCGAATTCTGCGCTGTAGGTGCGCAGGATGTCGAAAAAGGTTTCATCACCCACCCGCAGCCGCAGCGCGTGCAGCGTCCACGCCCCGCGCACATAGACGACGCTGTTGAACAGGTTATCGCGCGGGGGGGTGCCCGGCATGGCAAAGTCGCTGGCGACGATGTGCGGCGACGAGATAAACCCGTACCAGTCGCGCAGCATGGCTTCGGCGCTCTGTGGGCTGCCGCTGTGCGCTTCCCACAATACCTGGGCGTAGGATGCGAAACCCTCGTTCAGCCAGATGTCGCGCCATGCCGCAGGGGTGACGCTGTTTCCGAACCACTGGTGCGAAAGTTCATGCGCGATGACGCTTTCGGCCCCGTTCTGGCCCCCCCAGGATTGCGGGTTAAGGGTTTCGGCACCGAACAGCGTAAGGCTTTGCGTTTCCAGGGCGAAGTGCAGCGTGGTATCAGCCACCACCACGCCGTACACATCGAAGGGATATGGCCCGAAGACCGTCTCAAAATAGTCGATCATCTCGCCCTGTGCGGCGAAGGTGGCTTCAGCGGCCTCTGCCCTCTGTGCCGGAACATAGTTGCGGATGGAAATGCCCGTCGCGGTTTTGTCGGTCTGCTCCACAAAATCGCCGATATTGACGGTGACAAGATAGCTGGCCATCGGGTCAGACATTGCCCACGTGTAAGTTGTCGTATCGCCTTCGCTGGCGACACCCGTCAGCAGGCCGTTGGCCGCCACCACATACGGCTGCGGCACAGTGATGATGAAGGTGTAGGTGGCCTTGTCCAGCGGGTGATCATTGACCGGGTACCAGTACGCCGATCCTGCCGGTTCGCTGGCGACGAACACCCCGCGCGCAAACCGGTTCCACCCGCGCGAAAAAACATCGGCAACGTCTGCTTCGGTTGGCGTGTTTTCGCCCGGAATACCGTTATAGGCCACCGCGACCGTGAATGCTGTTCCCGCCGGGATCGCCTCCACAGGCGTGATGATCAGTTCACGTCCCTCGCGCTGGATCTGCGCTTCTGCGCCGTTCACCGTCAGCGAGGTAATGTCGAAGCCGAGGAAATCCAGGTGAAAAACCGCCAGCGTGGTGCTGGCCGCTGCTTCAATCGTGACGACGCCGCTGAGGGTTTCGAGGTCATCCGCCACATCAAGATCCAGCGTGTAATGCAGTACATCATAGCCGCTGTTGCCCAGGGTGGGGTAATAGTCATCGCCCATGCTGCCGGGATCGGTTCCCGGTTCCTGTGCCCCTGCGCTCATCAGGGATACCAGCAGCACTAAGGGGATTAGCAGTTTCTTCACGGTTGCAACTCCTCTATAATCTGCGCTTGATTGTAGAACGATACAGGTGAGACTGCATGGGTCAAATGCGCGTTTACCGCCCGGCACGCCGGCGAGGTTGGGGCTGCGGATGTTTGCTGCTGTTGGCAGGGGTTGGCACCGTCTTTCTGATCGGGGTGATTCTGCTCATCCCGCTGCTGCCGCAGATCGCGCTCGGTTTGGCGGGTTTTGAGGAGCAGGGCGAGACGCGGGATGTGTTTGTGGATGCCGTGCCCATACCCACGATTGCGCTTGTTGACCCCATCATCCCGCCGCAGATTACGATCAATGCTGGCAGCTATGGCGCGCTGGACCTCGATACCGCAGCGGTGGATGTGACGGTGGGGCAGGATGGCGCATCCCAGGTGGCGATAGCGACCTTCGACGAAGCCGAACTGCTCCAGCTTTGCCGGGAACGTTCCAGCATCTGCGCCACCGGCAACCCGCAGATTCGTAACGCGACGGTCGATCTGCGTCCGGGCGGCGCGGTGATCAATGCCGAATTCTTTATCCCGCAGTTTGGGCTGTGGCAGGCCGCCGGTATCGTGCTGGTGCTCAACAGCCAGACCGCGCAGGTTGACGTGATCGGCGTGGACATCAACGGTGTGCTGTTCAGCACGCCGCCAGGGACGTTGAGCGACTCGGTGACGCAGATCGAGCAGCAGGGTAATGCGCTGCTGCGCGAGGTCGTCATCAGTGCGGGGGGCGATACGCTTCAGCTTGCAGAGATCTACGCTGATGAAATGCTGCTCACGCTGGTTATGCGCTGACGGCCAGGGTGAGAGGTGCGAACGATGACGGTTAAGGGCTTCAGCGATGCAAACTGGGCGGCGTTGAAAGAGGAAATGCACGATATCCTGGTGGGCATGGCCAAACTGCGCCAGACGATCACCTATTCCGAGCTGGCGTCGCTGCTGCAAACGAGCTATGTCCATCACCGCGCGCCCTATTTTCACCGCCTCATCTGGGAGATGTGCGACGACGACGAAGCCGCCGGGCACGTCCCGCTGGCGGTGCTGATTGTGCGCAAGGATACCGGCATTTGCGGCGCGGGTTATTTTTCGGCGGCGGCAGCGGCGGGTGCCGATGTCTCTGACCCACTGGCCTACTGGCAGAGCGAATTTCAACGGGTATGCGACTACTGGAGCGAACACTGATGCGACTATTGGTGACCGGAGCGGCGGGGCGGTTGGGTGGACGTTTGGTGACGGTGCTGGCCGCGCACGGCCACGATGTGACCGGCGTTGACCTCCTGGAATTTGACATCACGCGATTTGCCGACGTGCGCGCCTTTGTGCGCGACCTTAAACCGGATCTCGTGCTTCATCCCGCCGCCTGGACGGATGTGGATGGCTGCGCGCGCGACCCGGAGCGCGCCATGCTCATCAACGGCTTCGGCGCGCAGAACGCGGCAGTCGCGGCGGCAGAGGTGGGTGCCGCTGTCCTTTACATCAGCAGCAACGAGGTTTTCGACGGCAGTGCATCGCGGCCCTATTACGAATATGATGCGACCGCCGCCGTGAACCCCTATGGCTACAGTAAGCTGGTGGGTGAGCGTGCCGTGATGACCACCAACCCACGCCATTACATTGTGCGCACGGCGTGGCTGTTTGCGCACGGCGGCAAGAACTTTATACAGACCATTCTGGGCGCGGCGGCGGCAGGCAAGACGCTGCGTGTGGTCACAGACGAGGTCGCTAACCCAACCTACAACGATGATCTGGCAGATGCGGTGGCCGCGCTCGTGACGACCGGGCGCTATGGGGTCTACCATCTGGTGAATGAGGGGGCGTGTTCGCGCCACACCTTTGCGCGCTATGCCCTGGACCGCGCCGGATACACCAGCACACCGCTGACACCCATTACCCGGTACGAGTGGGCACGTCCATCGGTGCCGCCGCGCTACGCCGGTATGGCGAATGTGGCTGCCCGCAGCCTGGGGATTACGCTGCGCCCCTGGCGCGAGGCTGTCGATGCCTTCCTCGAAAGAGAAGGGCTGCTGACCGCGTCTGCTGATTCGCCGCCGCATTCACATGCACAGCCCATAGATTAACCAGAGGAACCGGCCATGACCCAGTATATTGCCCGCCGCGTGCTGCTCCTGATCTTCACCATGCTGCTGACTTCGGCCCTCATCTTCGGCCTTACGCAGCTTCTCCCCGGCGATATCGCCCGCCTCACGCTGGGGCGGGATGCGTCGCAGGCTCAGCTTGAACAGTTCCGGGCAGAGCGCGGGCTGGATGACCCTGTCCCGCAGCAGTATGCCCGCTGGCTGATGAATTTTGTCTCTGGCGATTGGGGGCGCTCATACAGCGCGGGCGGGGTCGCTGTGCGCCCCCTGGTGCTCGAACGCCTGGGCAACACCCTGCGCCTGGGGCTGCTCACACTGCTGATCAGTGTGCCGCTGTCGATTGCGCTGGGCGTGACGGCAGCGCTGCGCGAAAACACCCTGGTCGATAACGTTGTATCGGTCTTCTCGCTGGCGGTGGTCGGCCTGCCGGAATTCGTGACCGGCGTCGCGCTGATCAACGTGTTTGCGCTCGGCCTGCGCTGGTTTCCGGCAACCTCTATCGTGATGGATAATTTCACGCTCGGTGACTGGCTGCGCATTCTGATTCTGCCGGCCATCACTGCCACATTTGTGCTGCTTGGCTATATTTCCCGTATGACGCGCGCCGGTGTGCTGGAAGAACTGCGTAAGCCTTATGTGCGCACTGCCACCCTCAAGGGACTGCCGCAGCGTGTCGTCATTATCAAGCACGTCATGCGCAACGCGCTGCTGCCCACCATCACCGTGATTGCGCTCAGCGTCGGCTGGCTCATCGGCGGGCTGATTGTGATCGAGAACGTGTTTACGTATCCCGGCCTGGGCAGTCTGCTCGTGACGGCGGTTGAGCAGAAAAACATCCCACTGCTTCAGGCCATCGTGATGGTCATCATCTTCTTCTTCGCGCTCTCCAACCTGATCGCGGATCTGCTGTACGGGTTGTTGAATCCGCGCATTCGATTGACATAATTGCCACCATTCACCGCAGGGTCAAATCCATTCGAGTATCAGCAATGCGGGGGGCTGGCGCGCCAAACGCGCCAGGCATAACGCGCCTTCCCCCTTCAGACTGGGTGTCATCTGTTTTGTGTTATCCATTATAATGGATACAAATGCAGGGTATTTTGCGGATTGATGCCACAATGGACGCCCAAACCTTGATCACTGCTTTGCAGGACAAAGACCCCGTTAAGCGCCTGAAAGCCGCCCGCGTTATTGGCATGCTTGATGAAGTGGATACGCTTGAGGCCCTCATGGCTGCCCTCAGGCAGGAAACCGATGCCGAGCTGCGCGACGTGATGCTGTGGGCCCAGCACCGCCTGAAGCAAGCCAGCGACGCCCGTTACAACACCTTCACACAGATCTGGCACCAATATCACCTGGAGCGCGAACTTGACCAGGATAAAAGCCTGCTGGACTCCTACCGCGAGTACCTCGAAGATCAGGCGGATGAAGCCATCCTGAGGGGGCCAGGTGAGCCGATCAAGGGCAGTTTCGGCAACATCGTGCTGCTGGGGCTAAGCGTGCTCAGCGGGCCTGTGCTGCTTTCCAGAGGCTCTGTGATCCTTGCTTCTGGCGCTGTTAACGCGGTTTCTGGGATGTTCAACAGCAGCCTCACACAACTGGACAGCGCGCTTTCTTCCAGCTTTGTTACGCGCGAAGGCGCTAAGGATTCCCGCAAGCGCCTGATGCCGCAGCAGCCCACCCAGGCCCCAATCCAGAGCGCTGTAAAGCGCCTGATGCAAACCGATGATCCCGGACGCCGCGCACAGGCCGCTGTTGAACTGGCCACGCTTAATAACCTGCTGGCGCTTATTCCGCTGGCCCTGGTCTTTCACACCGACTCTAACCCCTATGTGCGCGAATCCGCCCAGATTGCTGGTAAGCGGCTCTACTGGAATGGCGTCTACTGGACGATGGAGCAGGATGGCCGTCTGACCGCTCAGATCGAAAAGGTAGCGGCAGAACTGCGCCTGACCATCAAGCGAAAGTCGCCCGAAGATGAAGAAGCGCGCGCAGAGAAAGCCCGCCTGGATGCCGAGAAACTGCTGCAGAAGGGTTTTGAACGCCGCCGCTGGAAATCGTAAATGGAAAATCGTTTGAGTGTGGCTGCATGCGAGAATCGCGCGCCGCGCCACCCCACATGCGTCAATTCTGTATTGTTTCTCCATAAGCTGGAAAGCGTAAGCTGAGAGGTTAACCGTTATGCCGTTGTATGATTACCGCTGCCCGTCGTGCGATCACACGTTTGAAGCGCGCCATGGCTTTACCGCCGCCGCGCCCGCCTGCCCGTCCTGCGGGTTTTCACAGCCAAAACGCATCATCATCCACGCCCCAACGGTGGCCGCAGGGATGATGGCGCACGCGGGCGATGGCTACAATGCCAGCAAGGAACAGCTCCGCGATA
>CAZQIJ010000256.1:0-6868 GCA_964592955.1 uncultured Anaerolineaceae bacterium | reverse complement strand
CCGGCCAACTGGGTCCGGTGCTCGCCGACCTGCGGCTGGGGCTGGTGCTGCTGGGGGCCACTGGCGGCCTTATCGTCCTGGCGGTGCGGGCTGCGCAGCGCCACAGAATAAAGGTAGACTATTTCATCGGCGCAGAAATGGCGCTGGTCTACTTCTTCGTGGCGGCCACCTATTCGCTGCCCATCGCCCTTGTGACCACCGCCAGCCCATTCGTGATGTTCTTCGGCGCTGTGGCGCTGTTTCGGGGCGCGCGCCGTCCACACCTTCCTCAGGCCGCGGCTGCCGTTCCCGGTCGCGCATGTGTGGACCACGCTCGGCGTGCTGCTGGTGTTTATGCTGTTCGGTGCGCTCGTCCCGTCGGCCATCCCCTTCATGCTGGGCAGTGCGCTGCTCAGCGCGGCGCTGGTGGTGGGCATGCTGGGCGACCGGTGGATCAGGAAACGCTACGGCTTTTCGCTGCTGAAGGCGCTGGAAAGCGCAGTGCTGGCGCTGATCGCGCTGCTGCTGGTGGTGGCGCTGGGCGTGCTGATTATTCCGAACCTCCCGAAACTCGCGCTGGTCGCGGTTCCGCTGGCCGCCCTCGTGATGATCGGCGTCGTAAGCGCCTGGCTGCTGAAGCGGTTCAACGCGGTCTTCAAGCGCCGCTTCAACCGCGATATCCGCGAGGTCCTGCTGCTGGGGGCCACCCTGCTGGCGGTAGGGTTCCCTCTGGTGTTCCTCACCACCGCCGCCCTTCACTATCTGGATGTCGTGCTGGTCGGCGTGGGGATTCTGGTGGGCATCAGTGCCGGGATCGTGGCCCTCGTGTGGCTGCTGTTCAAACTGGCCGCCCTGGATCGCTGGATGTACCAACGGCTGCGCGTGGGGCTGTTCGACCTGCTGGCACACGCCGCGCTTATCCCGATGGCTGTGGGCGCGGTGCTGATGCTGGTGCGCTATACGGACTATGCTTTTCGGCTGGTGGAAGGCGGCGTCGTCAATGGGGAAATCGTGGCGCTGGACGCAGACGGCTCGCGCATCCAGTATAGGTTTGACCCGAATTATGGCGATCCGCCGGACGTGCGCACCCACTGGCAAACCGTCCCGCCCGAATTCTTTGCGCGGCGCGCGGTGGGCGATACGCTGCCGATTTACTTTCTGTATGAAGACCGGGAGCGCAGCTCCGTGACGCTGTTCACAGACGCGCTAGAGTCCGTACTGCTGGCCGTGATCCTGATTCTGGGGACGCCGTTATGGGCTGTGTTCCTGGCTGCGCATCACCGCCGCATGACCGTTCAGCCGCCGGTGGGCGCGCGCGCTGCTGATGCAATGGCGCTCACGACATGACGCGCGCTGCCGGGTGAGCAGCGCCCCAGGCGCACGGGCTGTGTTCCGAGCCTGGTTTTGCTGGTGCAGCCGCGCACATCAGGGAGCAGGGCAGGGGCACAGTGTGCCGTGCCCCTGCCCCGTGTGGATCCCCCCCAGGGAAGCCCTCAGCCTTTGACGTTGAGGCGAAATCTCCCCTGGCGACCGGAGTGCGCTTAGCGGGGCACGCCCGCCCCTGTCCAGATCAGGCTGGCTTCATCGATATCGATCTTGCCCGTCGTGGCGAGATTCCAGAACTGGAACTTGATCTTCTCAATCTCGCCGTCCAACAAGGTGAGCGGCACGGCGGTGAACAGGGTGTAGTCTGGCGCAGTCTGCGTGATGGTGTTGTGTGATTTGCCAACCCCCAGCGCCGTATCTGCATAGAAGACCTTCACGCGCAGGCGCAGGCGTGGCGCGACATCGTTCGTGCGGTACTGCACCGCTGCGGCCAGCGTATCGCCCAGCGTGAAGCTGAGTCCCGTCAGGGTTGGAAGCTGGTTGAGGCGCGCGTCTTCGCTGGTGCGGCCCTGGAAGCGGTAGGCACACGCGCCGCGGAAGGCGAACGCGGTAGTATCGGTGTTACACTTCATGCCGTCTTTTGTGATGTTGGCCGCGCTCCAACCCAGGGGCTGCCTGGGGGTAGCGGTGGCCTCAAAGCCGCCGTTTGCAAGCAGTTCCGCGCTGCCCGCCGGGAGCGCTGTGGGGGTGAGGATCGCGGTTTCGGTGGGCAGTACAGGCGTTGCGGTGGGTGGGGGCGCTGTAAGCCCGTTCGTTCAGATGTGGGCAATGCGCTGCTCACCGGGATAATCGCGCGCGCCCGTCAGCAGCACGTCCAGATCGCCGTCGCTGTCGTAATCCCCCCACGCTGCGCTGCCCATAGAGACGCCCGGCATCTTGACCCCGCTCAGGCGCGTGAATTCGCCCGCCGCCAGCCAGGCTGGCCGCACGCTGATGAATGCTGCGAACATAACGATGACGAGAGCCGCCGCGATGGATAGTGAAAGATGTTTAGCTGCCAAGTGCATGATCCTCTCCGGTGTAGTGGTCGCTGTTCTTCAGCAATGATAACGCGCGTTCCCAGCGCTGCCACACCCGTAAGGAAGGCTTAACAGAATTGACGTAACTGGCGCAGGGCTTGCGCGCGTTTTGGCAGGCGCTACACCACCGGGCGCTACACGCACCGCCCCTACGGCGCGCCCGCCGTCCAACCCGGACTGGCCATTTCATCGCGTCGTTGGTGTAGGGGCGCGCTACAGCGCGCCCGCCGCCGCCGACCCACCCAACCCGGACACCCTATATCGCACGGGCGCGTGTTGGCGGGCGGTTCACGAACGGTCGCTTGCCGGTTTCAATAAACTGCGCGTGTCTTTCTGGACATGCGCCCGCCGTGCTATGGGCACCCCGCGCGCGTGACGCCGAACGTCTGCCACGCTTCGCACGTCAGTTCCGGCACATAGCGGTTGGACTGTGTCCACGCCATCAGGCCGCCCAGCGTGGGCATATGCCACAGGTTCACCGCGCCATCGCGCTGGCCAGCAAGCACCTGTGTGCCATCCGGGCTGAAGCCCAGCGCAGTGACCGCGCCCTGCGCGCGCAGCCGCCGCACCACCTGGCCATAATCGCCGCGCCCGCCATCAAGCATCAGCATCAGCAGTTGGCCGTCCTCAAAGCCTGCCACCACCCTGTACCTGTGTTCGTCATCCGGCGCATAGGTGACGACGTTGGCGGCCTGCGCCGAAAGCGGGAAGCGATCCCGCAGCGTGCCGCTTTCGAGATCCCATTGGATGAGTTCGCCGTCGTCCGCGCCAGAAACCGCCCGCAGGCCGTCTGGGCTGATGGCCACGCTCAGCACGCGGCGGTTGTGCCCGGCCAGGCTGTGCAGCCGCTCGCCGGTTTCCAGATCCCACACCAGCACCAGGCGATCCCCCCCGCCCGAAACCAGCAGCGACCCGCGCACCGCCAGCGCCAGCACGCGCCGGTCGTGGCCGCTGAAGCTGCGCACCTGTTCGCCGTCCGTCACATCCCACAGGATGATGGCGTTATCTTCTGAGGCGGTGACGGCCTGCGTGGGGCTGGCGAATACGATGGCTGTCACCGGCGCGCTGTGGCCCTCCAACGTGCGAATCACCTCGCCAGCTTCCAGATCCCACAGCGACGCGCTGCCGTCCGGGTGGCCCACCAGCGCCTGCGCGCCGTCCGGGCTAAGCGCCGCCGCCGTCACCGGGTCGCCCGCCAGCGCCAGCGCCCCCGCCCAATCGTGCAGCGTGCCGTCTTCGCCCGCGCTGAATACGCGCTCCCCGGCCAGCGCCGCCGCCGTGACCGCCCCGGTCTGCGTGCCATAGCGGCGCGCCAGCGAACTATCGCCGGTATTCCACACGATGAGCACGTTATCGTCTGCCGCCGTCAATCCTGCCCGGCCATCCGGGCTGAAGGCCGCGCTGACCACCGGCGCGCCATGACCGCTGAAACGATGGGTGACGCGCAGCGTTGGGAAGTCCCACAGGATCACGGTCTGGTCTTCTGACGCGGTGAGCATACTGCGCCCGTCGGCACTGATCGCCACACTGTTGACGGGCAGTTGGTGGCCGTCCAGCGCCGTGATGGCCTGGCCGCTGCCGCTTACAAGATCCCAGCGCATGAGGCTGTCGCGCGCGGCGCTCACCAGCCCCAGGCCAGAGCGGGTAAAGGCCAGGCTCGACACGCTGGAGGTGTGGCCGTCCAGCGTGGGCAGCGTACCCTGAGCGCGCGCCTGTGCCACCCGCACCTGCGCGACCTGCCCCGGTTCAAGCGTGGTGAGGCGCGGCGGCAACTGAACATCGATCTGCGCCCGCGTGCCGTCTGGCAGTGTGGCCTCGGCGGGGGCTGGCAGCGCGCCGCGCAGGACGATTTCGCCGCTGCTGGTGCCCAGGGCGATCAGGTCCCCGCGCACCGCCAGCGCCGTGATGTTCTCGACTTCGGTATCGCGGCTGTCCATTCTGCCGCTTTCCAGTTCCCACACGATCAGCCCATCGCCGCCGCCGGAATAGATGCGGTCTGAAGCCACCACCACCGCCGTGATGTTCTGGGTGTGGCCGGTGCCGCCCTCGCCCAGGCGCTGCACAACCGCGCCATCGGCCACATTCCAGATGATGAGCGTGCGATCCCAGGAGCCGGTCACCAGCCGGGTGGAATCTGGCGAGAAGGCCAGCCCGCTGACCGGGAGCTGGTGCTGCTGCATCGTCCACACGCGTTCGCGCGTCTGGGCATTCCACAGGATGACGGCTCCGTCGATCCCGGCGGACGCGAACCAGCGCCCATCCGGGCTGAACGTTACGCCGGTGGGGGTTTGGGACATGCTGAGGCGTTCCACCGCGCCGGGGCTGTAGGCGATGCGCGCCAGCGGGATCTGCGCCTGCGCCGGGGGATCGCTGACGCGGTTGGCTTCCAGCGCCAGCGCCAGGGCAGTATCGCCGCTGCCGCTCACGGAAAGCTGCTCGGCATTGGCGGCCAGCGCCAGGCTGCGGGCGGTATCGGCCTCGCGCTCGGCGATCATGCGCTGCCCGTTGGCCTCTGCAACGGCGGTACTGGCCACGTCGCGCTGAAGGTTGGCCTCGCTGGTCTGCACGAGTGCGAACGCGCTGAGCGCGGCAGCCACCAGAAAGCCCAGCAGCAGCACGCCCACCAGAATGCGCAGACGGTTGGCGGCCTGCCGTTCAAGTTCCAGCTCGTGGGCACGGCGTTCGGCCTCGCGTTTTTCCTGCATCTGCCGCTGCTCGATGCTGGCACGCAGATAGCCGCGCTCGCTGTCTGAAAGCGAAAGGTCGGTGCGGCCAGCCCATTCTTCGAGCTGCGCCAGGCGGGTGCCGCGCAGCAGAAAGCTGGCATCAAACCCGGCGGCGGCCCATTCCTGCGCGCCGTCGCCCAGGCTGCGCTCAAGGCGCACGTCCTCGCGGCTGGCGTCCAGCCACTCGCGCAGCTTGCCCCACTGCCGAATGAGCGCTTCGTGCGCCACCTCCACCGTCGGCTCGCGCGTCTGCGGGTCAAAGTCAAAGCTCAGCAGCCGGTATTTGCCGAAATGATCCAGCACCGGCTGAAGCAGCGCGCTGGTGCCCACCGCCGAGGTCAGCTCGTACCACAGGACGCGGCGGCGGGTGTCTTCGGTGCCTTCGCCCAGCGTCACCAGGCGCAGGAACAACTGCCGCGCCAGCGCCTGCTGCTCTGCCGAAAGGGTGCTGTAGAGTTCGTCTGCGCGGCGCGCCAGCGCACCCAGCACCCCACCGCTGGCCGTGTAGCCCGCCAGCGTGAGCCGGTTGCCGTCGCGCCGGTCATACAGCTCGGTAAGCACGTATTGCAGCAGGGGCAGCGCGCCCGGCTCTTCGCGCACTTCAGAGACGAGCGCGGCCAGCAGGTCGCCCTGCACCACCAGGCCGGCGCGCTCTGCCGGGCCGGTGATGGCGCGTTCCAGTTCCGCCGGGGACATGGGCAGCACGACCTCGGTGCGCACGCGCATCAGCGCGCCGAACCCCTCGTAATACAGCGGGCGGTCATAAAAATCGGCGCGCAGCGTGATGATGACGCGCAGCGGGCTGTGCGGGTCGGTGGCCGCCGTTTGCACCAGGTCCAGGAAATGCTGACGCTCGCTTTCGGACGGCAGCAGCGTAAACACCTCTTCAAACTGGTCGATGACCAGCACCATCTGCGCGCCAGAGGGCAGCAGCAGCTCCACGCCCTCAATCAGGCCGCGGCTGCCGCTGTTCAGCGTGGCGCGCAGGTTCTTCGGCGAAAATATCGCGACACTCGTCAGCGCCGCTTCGAGTTCGTCCATCGGGGCGGTGCCGGGGACCATCGTCGCCATCAGCCAGTGCTCGCTGCCGGGCAGATCCCCCCAGCGCAGCGACGGTACCAGCCCGGCCTTCACCACGCTGGACTTGCCGCTGCCGCTGGGCCCCACCACCGCCAGAAAGCGGCGGTAGGGATGGTCTTCGCCCAGGCGCTGGGTAAGCTGCGCCACGAGCGCCTCGCGCCCAAAGAAATCTGCCGCGTCTGCTTCTTCAAACGCGCGCAGCCCTTTATAGGGGTTATAGAGCGCTTCTTCTGGCAGCGCGTCTGCCATGTAGGTTTCGGGGCGCAGGGCAGCCCGCAGCGCCTGGGCCAGTGCCAGCGCATCCGGGAAGCGGTCCTGCGGGTCTTTGGCGGTGGCGCGCTGGATGACCTCGTTGGCTTCGTCCGGCAGGTTGGCGGCCAGCAGCGGCGGCAGCGGTTCGCGGAGCTGCTTCATGATCAGCTCGGTGGTTGAAAGGTTGGGGAAGGGATGCGCGCCGGTGAGCAGTTCAAACGCCACAATGCCCATGCTGTAAACATCTGTGCGCGGCGTCACCGGTTCCAGCGTGATCTGCTCTGGGGACATGTAGCCGGGCGACCCGGCCAGCCCGTCTTCGGTGCCGTCGTCGTCACCGTCACGCGCCTGCACTTTGGCGATGCCGAAATCTGTCAGGTAGGCGTTGCCGTCGTCATCCAGCAGGATATTTTCGGGCTTCAGGTC
>CAZQIJ010000255.1:0-6897 GCA_964592955.1 uncultured Anaerolineaceae bacterium | reverse complement strand
GTGTGGGATGGCGGCAATAACGACCTGCCCTTCTTTAAGTCTGACTTCCATATCGTGGTGGTGGATCCGCACCGGCCCGGCCACGAGCTGCGCTACTTCCCCGGCGAATCCAACGTGCGGGCGGCAGATGTGGTCATCATCAACAAGGTCGATACGGCGGACTATGCGAATATCCTGACGGTGCGCCAGAATGTGCGCAGCGTGAACCCCCATGCCGTGATCCTGGAAGCGGCGTCCCCGGTGATTGTGGAAGACGGCGCGCAGATGCGCGGCAAGCGCGTGCTGGTGGTGGAAGATGGCCCCACCACCACGCACGGCGAGATGAAATATGGCGCGGGTGTGGTGGCGGCGCAGCGTTACGGGGCGGCGGAAATCCTGGACCCGCGCCCGTTTGCCGTTGGGTCGATTGCCGAAACGTTCAGGAAGTATCCCAACATCGGCACGGTGCTGCCGGCGATGGGTTATGGCAGAGCGCAGATGGATGACCTGGCGGAAACCATCAACCGCAGCAATGCGGACCTGGTGGTGACAGCCACGCCGATCAACCTGACGCGCATCCTGAAGGTGAACCTGCCGATGGTGCGCGTGGGCTATGAGCTTCAGGTCATCGGCACGCCGACGCTGGAAACGCTGCTGGAAGAACGCATCAGGGCGCTGACGACGGCGTAAGCGCGGACGGCGTTCGTGAATACCCGCCGGTGGATGATGCATCCGGCGGGTGTGATTGCGCTGCGCGCACTTTATTGCATAAAGATTTTTGAGGACGGACCCCCATGATTCGTCAGCTTGCGATTGTCGCCATCGGCGGCAACTCGCTCATCGAAGACCCGGCACGCCCGGATATCGAGGCGCAGTGGCATGCTGCGCGCAAGACCTGCGATCTGATTGCGCAGATGGTTGTGAAAGGCTGGGCGATCATCGTAACGCATGGCAACGGCCCGCAGGTGGGCTACTCGCTGGAGCGCGTCGAGATTGCGGCGCGGGCCGGCGTCCACACGCTGCCGCTGGATTCGGTGGTGGCGCAAACCCAGGCCACCATCGGCTATATGCTGCAACAGGGGCTGGACGACGCGCTGCGCCGCCTGGGGATTAACCGCACCTGCGCGACCGTCATCACACAGGTACGGGTGGACGCGGATGATCCGGCGTTTGAGTCGCCCTCAAAGCCCATCGGCGGCTTTATGACGGAGGCAGAAGCCCAGGCCAGGATGGCGCAGGGCTGGCAGGTGCGCGAAGATTCCGGGCGAGGGTGGCGGCGCGTGGTGCCGTCCCCTGCCCCGCGCAGCATCCAGGAGATCAACGCCATCATGAGCCTGATGCAGCGCGGCTATGTGGTGATCGCGTGTGGCGGCGGCGGGATCCCGGTGGTGCGCCAGCCAGACGGCAGCCTGCGCGGGATCGACGCGGTGATCGACAAGGATCATGCCAGCGCGCTGCTGGCGCTGACGCTGCGCGCGGACCTGCTGCTGATCTCTACAGCGGTGGAACACGTGATGCTGGATTATGGCAAACCCCAGCAGCGGGCGGTGGCGCGCCTGAGCATTGCGGAGGCGCGGCAGCACATCGCAGAAGGCCAGTTCGGCAAAGGCAGTATGCTGCCGAAAATTGAGGCTGCGGTGAGCTTCATCCAGAACGGCGGGCCGCGCACCATCATCACCAACCCGGATAACCTGATTCGGGCGCTGGATGGCAAGACCGGCACCTGGATTGTGCCGGGATAGGCGCTTGCCGCTATAATACGGGCATCAGGCATGAGGATTAAACTGATGCGGCGCGTTTTCGTAAGTTCAACGTCGGTCGATCTGCGCGAGCACCGTAATGCGGTGCGCGATGCGATTCTTACGCTGGGGCTGCACCCCATTATGATGGAGCACTTCCCGGCCATGGATGCAGGCGCGCTGGAGGTCTGCCGCCAGAAGGTCCATGAAGCGGATCTGTTCGTGGGCGTCTATGCGCACCGCTACGGCTATATCCCGCAGGGCGCGGCGCAGTCGATCACCGAGATGGAATACGACTGGGCGCGCGCGCGCGACATCCCGTGTTATGTGTATGTGGTGGATCGCGCATACCCCTGGCCTGATGACCTGCGCGACCCGGAAAACACCGCCCTGCTGGACGCATTCAAGGCGCGGGTGGGCAAAGAACTGGTTTGGTCAACGTTCACGACGCCAGACTCGCTGGCCGCCAAAGTGACGCAGAGCCTGGCACAGCACAGCGGCGAACAGCCGGCCGTCAACCGGGGTGTGGTGCTGGCAGTCGTGGCGCTGCTGCTGATGGTACTGGCGGCGGGCGCGGCCTTTGCCCTGAATAACAGCGCGCAGCAGACCCAGAACGCCAGCGCGACCGCGACCGCGGCAAACGCGCCGGTCGTCATGCCGCCCGGCTTTAACGTGGCTGTTGCCGGTATCGGGCTGGTGGAGGAAGACGGCGAAGCCCGGCGCGATGCCCTGGCAGACGACATCACCGATATTCTGTATGCCGAGCTGCAAGCGGTAGACGCGATAGACCATGTGGCCCAGCGCAGCACACCGGGGGTGGGCTATGTGCTGGCGGCAGAGGCGGCGGCGCGCCAGCAGCAGGCGGCAGAAATCGCAGAGCGCACCAATGCAGATGTGGTGGTGTATGGCTCTGCAACGCGCAGCGCAGACGGCTTCTACATCAATTACGCGCCTGAGGTGTACATCAGCGCCAAGTTTTCTGCGCTGGAACCGGATTTTTCTGGCAGCGAGTCGTTCGGGGATACGATTCAACTGCTGATCGGCGGCAGCAATACCGATACGCTGGTGGGCCAGCGGGTGCAGGTGATCCAGGAGTATTTGCGCGGGCTGGAACTTTATCTGCTGGGGGAATTCAGCGAGTCGCGCGCCGCATTCGAGCGCGCCGCTGCCCTTTCCCCCGAACCGGTGCCGATCCTGTATGTTTCTGCCGCCAATGCCGCGCTGCGCGAAAGCACGGCGGACGCAGACGCGGCGCTGGCGCTGAACGATGCCGCGCTTGAAGCACGGCCACAGTATGCGCGCGCGCTGATCGGTCGCGGGGCGGCGCTGTACCGGATGGGGGTCAACGGAATCACGTCTGGCGCTGCCGGGGCGTATGATGCCGCGCTGCGCCTGCCGACGGGGATAACGTGCCGGGCGAACCCGCCGCAGGATGCGCAGCGCCTGCTGGATCTGGCCGAGGTGTGCTACCGCGAAGCGCAAAGCTCGCCGGATCAGATCCCGGAAAACGACATCGAAATCAAGTCCAGCTTTGGGCTGAGCCAGTTGTATGCCCTGCGCGCGGAAGTCCGCTATACCGAAGATACCGCCGTCACGCTGCAACTGGCGCGGGACGCGGCAGCGCGCGTCCTCACGGTGTATGACGCGGGCGACGCGGCGGCCCAGGCACGCACGCGGATTCTGGCGGCCCAGGCGCACGCCGTGATCGCCGAGACGTGGGTCACCAGCGACCTCAGCGCCAGCATTGACCATTACCAGCAGGCCACGGCGCTGCTGCAGGAGGATGTGAACCAGCGCTACAACGCACTGTTTATCACGGCCTACGCTGAACGGATCGCAGCGTTAGAACGCGCGCAGGAAACCGCCTCTGACCGCTGAGGGTCTTTGGCAGTTCCATTGCTCAGTACGGCAGGTAGTAGCCTTCGGCGTAGACTTCGTAGGACACCGGCGATTGCAACGCGCTGAACCCGGCAAACGTCAGCAGCAGTTCGTCACCCTGGTGCAGGACATGATACTGATCGTCGGCCTCGCGCAGCGCCGGGATATCAGGGTAGAGGTCGGTGGTGGTGCCGTCTGCCAGCGTCACGCGCACAAAGACCAGGTCCAGGGATGAGGTTTCCGGCTCTTCCTCGCGGATCAGCAGCCGCCCGTCGAAATGCTGAAGTGGGCGACCTTGCAGGCGTTCGTTCTCCGCGCCCACCTGTTCATAAATAATGGACGTATCGAAGGCCCAGCCGCTGCCGTTGTGGGTGTAGACGAATGGGCAGGCCGCCCCCAGGTTAAACTCGAAGATATCGGAGATTGCGGCGCGTTCGCTGTCTGACAGGTTGTTGATATCCAGCGGTTCGATGAAGTACGAGTCGCGGCTGCCTTCGGAGACCCACCCCAGGCTGCCATCTTCGCCGCGCACCTGCCAGTAGGTGATGCCGTTGGTCCCGCACTGCGGGCCATCCTCCACCATAAAACTCCCGCCTGCCGGGATCTGGCCGATTTCGGCACCCTGCGGCACGTCGCGCAGGGTGGAAGGCAGCGGCGGTTCCGGGATGACACGGCCAAACGCGCCTACGAACAACCGGCGTTCCAGACCGTTATCACACGTCTCGGTGCCCACATCGTAAGCGGAGATGGTGGCCTGAAGCGCGGATTCGACGTAGCGACCGGCGTCGTTATTCGCCAGCAGCCTATCCACCCTTTCGTTTAACGCTGCGATTTGCGTTTCCTGGTCGGCACAGGCAGATTGTGCCTGCGCGCTGTTTATGGCACAGCCGGGTGTGCCCGCGCTGAACATCAGAACGGGAATCAGCAGCAGCGCCATGATGGTTCCCCCAACGAGGATGAACACGCGCATATGCCGTGTCAACTTCTCCATACGCTCTCCTTGTGCTGGATGTTACCCGGAATTAGATCACGAAAGACAGATGTTCACCAAAGATCTGGCGGCGCGATCATGAATTTTGGATAAGACCCTGTGGGGCTGCATTACCGTCTGTTGTATCATCGGCTGCACGTGTATCTATAGACCTGTCGATATAGTCCGCACGCGGCAGATGTGGATGCACGGCAGATCATGCGAGAACCACAGGGAGCGAGAAAGAAATGGCACAACCACAAACCAGCACCGGCCCGAAGATACCGAAATTCGTGCTCAACGTGCAGATGTTTCTGCTGCGGCGCGGGATGATGGGCAAGATGGGCGAACAGCTCATGATCATCACAACGACGGGGCGCAAGACGGGCAAACGCCACTCTGTGCCCATTGGCGGCGTTGCAGATAACGGGCACTACCTGGCGTTCACCATTGGGGGGCGCTCTAACTGGTACAAGAACGTGCTGAAGACGCCGGTGGTCACGCTGGAAGCGCAGCGGCGGACCTTCCAGGCACGCGGCGAACCGATCACCGAAGATGCAGACATCCTCAAGGTGCTGGCGCATTACGCCGAGGTGCGCCCTGGGATGTTCGAGCGGTTCTTTGGCGTGAAGCCGGCAGACCGCGCGCACTGGCTGAAGGCGAAAGAGAAGGTGGTGTTCGTAAGGTTCACGCCGGTTTAGGGGTGGCGTGGCGGTGGACGTTTGGGCCGCGCAGCGCTGCTGCAAAGCAGCGGCTTCTGTGGCGCTTTTACTTTTCCCTCATCCCGCTGCACCTTCTCGGACGAGGGGGCGAAGGGGCTGAGGTTGGGTGTGCGCGGGCAGGGAGCAAAGCCCGCTGCACCCCGTCATGCTCATCTGGCTGCTGGTTTAACGAAACAGCACTTTAACGCTGAGCTGGCCGATCATCAGTTCATCGCCCTTGAAGATCGGGGTCGGCTTGTTCGGTTCCAGCCGCCTACCCCCCAGATACGTGCCGTTGGTGCTGGTGAGATCCGTCACGAAGAGGTTTTCCCCTTCCACATGCAGGCGGATGTGCATGCGCGACACCCCGCTTTCTGGCGCGGCGTACAGCGAAAGGTCGATATCTGGCGTGTAGTTCTTGTTCGGGTCGCTGCGCCCCACGATCACCGAAAAATCGTTGGTGATGGAACGCTGTTCAATCATCCCGCGGATGACCAGCATGAGTTCGCGGTGTTTGCCCAGGGGATCGTGCGTGCTGTCGTGGGCAGACACCACCTTGCGGATGGTATCGGTGGGGATTTCGCGCGTGCGCCCGCCCTGGTTCAGGTCACGGTAGACGGTCCTGTGGTCATCGCCGCTTGCGGGGCGGCTGGCGCGGTTATTGTAGCTTTCGCGCACAATGGGGATGATCTTGCCGGTCACCTTGCTAAGCGACCAGGGCTTGGGAATCCAATCACAGTTAAGAAGTGACAGCACATTCTGCGAGGGCACTCCGTAGGCCGACGTCAGGATGATGGGCACATTGGATCCGAGGTCGCGGATTTTCTGCGCGACCTCGATGCCGTCCATTGAAGCCTGAAGCTGGATATCCAGCAGGAACAGATCAATCTGGTGCAGCGCCCGTTGAATGTAGGCCAGCGCCTGTTCCGGCGTTTGGAACTGGCGCACTTCGATGGCAGGTTCGAGCGTTTGCAGTGCCAGGAGCAGCATATCGCGCAGCGGCGTTTCGTCTTCAAGATGTAAAATAAGCACAGCTCACCTCGCTTTTAATGCCCGGCATGATAAAAGCATAGCGCACTTTTTGCGTACTAAGAATAAAGATGTGTACAATGCTGCACTCCCGCGCAAGGCAAGGATGTAAGGTTGGAGATGCAGGATCATTTTGTAACGATTTATGCGACGCAGGCGGCGCGCTACGACGCAATGGTAGCGCGTGAGGACTACCAAAACAACCTATTGGCCGCACTGGTAGACATTTTGGGTTTAATTGCAGGGGCGCAGGCTGGCGCAGACGTGGTTGAATTCGGCGCGGGCACCGGGCGCGTTACGCGGCTGCTGACGCCGCATGTGGGCCGTGTGTTTGCGTTTGACCATGCCGCGCCGATGCTCGAAGTGGCGCGGGGGCGGCTGCCACAGGGGAATTTCGCGGTTGGCGATCACCGCGCCATGCCTGTGAAATCCGGGGTGGCAGCGATGGCCGTGGCCGGGTGGACGTTTGGCCATGCCACCGGCTGGACGCCGGACCGGTGGCAGGCGGTGATCAGCAGCTATCTGGCCGAGATGGCGCGCGTCCTCAAACCGGGTGGCGTGGCGGTGATCATCGAAACGCTGGGGACAGGCCGCGAAACCC
>CAZQIJ010000254.1:0-7001 GCA_964592955.1 uncultured Anaerolineaceae bacterium | reverse complement strand
TCCTGGGTTTCTACTGAAATGATGCCCGGATTCAACGGGATGCTGGGCGACAGCACACGGCGGGCGACATCCAGCCCCGAAAGCACAATATCGCGCATCAGAATCATGGTGTAAAGGATCAGCGCGCCAAGCTGACCGGGCAACCGACGCCAGCGCAGGGTGACGCCTTGCGGACGTATCAGAAGCATCACCGCCATACCCAGCGCAACGCCCACCAGAAAGCTTTCAAGGTTAACGCGCGCCGTGATGATCATCCACACGACGCCCATCACGATCGCAGGAAATACCCTGCTTCCGACCGTAGTTCCCATCAGCACTACCCTCCAAGCACAGCGGTAATATACAGAATTGGTGAGGCCATTTGCGTGACGGTGCGGGCTGCGATCTCCAGCAGCGGCGACGCGTACAACCCCAAAGCAATGCACAGCGCGATAAGCAGTGCGGGCGCAAGCTGACTGTCACCATAGGCTTTGAGCTTTGGTTTGTCGTCCGGGTCAAACGCAAAGATGAACTGCCAGGTACGTGTCATGTAGAGCAGCGTGATTATGCCTGCGCTAACCACCAGCCCCAGGCTCAGCCACGCATTGCCCTGAATGCCGCTGCTCACCAGTCCCAGTTTGCTGATGAAGCCGTTGAGGGGCGGCACACCTGCGAGCGCCAACCCGCCGACGAAATAGAGCGCGCTGGTGAAGCGCATTGCGGTGCCCGCGCCGCCCAGCTCGCGTATTCGCGCGGTCTTGGCGATGGTGCGGCTTGAGATCACGCCCGTGATCATCAGCAGTGCAGACTTAATAAGAGCGTGGTTCACCGCATACACCAGGGCTGCTGCCAGCGCAGCACTTGTGCCCCACCCGATGCCGACCAGGATGAAACCAATCTGCCCAAACGTGGAATAGGCCAGCAGTCGCTTGGCATCGTATGTGCGCAGGGCACCCAGGCTGCCAAAGAAAATGCCGATGATTCCCAGGATCACAAGCAACTGCCTAATCAACGGAGCTTCGACCGTGAACATCAGCGTGATCATGCGGATAATTCCGTAAATACCCACTTTGACGATGACCGACGACAGGGCTGCGCTGATGGGTGTGGGCGCGGTGGTATGGAAATCTGGCTGCCAGAAGTGAAAGGGAAACACAGCGCTCTTCAGCAGAAACGCACACATGAGCATCACTGCGGCAGCTTGTGCCAACACAGGCCGCTGCCCGGATGACAGCAGCAGGCCGATATCGGCCATATTCAGGGTGCCGAAGGTCGCATAAAGCGCCGCGATTCCGGTTAGCAAAAAGAGGGTGCCCATGGCGCTGATGAACAAGTACTTGAGAGCGGCCTCCATGCCAAGGCGGTTATCCGAAATGGCCACGAGTATCACCGACGAAATGACCATAAGCTCGATGAACACAAACAGGGTGAAAATATCGCCGGTATAGAGTGCGCCATTCAGCCCGGCACACATCGCCAGAGCCAGCGGCATGAAGGCCGGCGACTTCACGCTTTGATCCTGACAGCCCAGCACATAGAGCATGCAGGCCGCCATCACGGTTGTAGCCATCACCGCAAAGATCGATGCGAGCAGATCGCCCACCAGCACAATACCATAAGGGGGCGTCCATCCACCCAGGCGGTAGGTCAGAATCGGCCCCTCCAGGTTCACCGACAGGACCGCTAAGCTGCACAGCCAGGCGAGCACCGCACACCCCAGGCCAAGCACCTGCTGGTAGGTGCGGTTGCGGCTGAAGAGCACACCCAGCGCCGCGCCGCTGAGCGGAAAAAAGATAGGGCCAAGCAAAAGGATCCCGTGCATCGCTTAACCTTTCAGTGCGTTGATTTCGTCACTGTCCACCGTTCGGAAGCGGCGCGAAGCCACACCGATGAGGCCAAGCAGCAGCGCGTAGGAGCCAAAACTGATGACAATGGCGGTAAGAATGAGCGCCTGCACCAGCGGATCGCTGGGCTGGCTTGGGACTTCCCCGTTTGCGCTGACATAGGGCGCAACCGTGCCGTTATAAGCCCCTACTGCGAGAAATAGCAGGTTGATCGCCGCAAAAAGGATATAAAAGCCCATTGCAGACTTAATCAGATCGCGGCGCAGCAGTTGGAAGACGCCAAGACCGAACATGATGCCTGTGGCCAGTGCGAACAACGTGTTCATAAGGGTTCACTCTCCCGCGGATGCGAAATCGCTTCCATAATGTTGCTGATGCCGCCGAAGACGGTGAGGCTGATGCCAATTTCAAACACCAGTGAAGACGCCAGCTTGATGTCTGCAAAGTCGATGCCGCTAAGCTGGGAATGTGCCAGAAACTGCCCGCCGAACGCCAGCGGCAAGAGCGCGTTGGCAAAGGCGATGGTGAGGCCGACGCCGGTGATTTGGGTGGGACGCAGCCAGCGCAGGCGCGCCTTGGTGTCTTCATACCCAAAGACGACGAACCACAGGGCAATCGCCAGGCCGATAATGACCCCGGCAGTGAAGCCATCACCCGGCGCGACACCCGCATACAGGATATGGGCGACAGCGATAATGAACGCAAACGGCAGGACGAGGGCAGCGGTCGTCTGCGTGATCGGATCCTCAAACCGTGAGCGGTACATCACTGGCATTGAAGGTAGCGCCTCTTCGCCGCTGACGACTGGCATTTCGCTGGTGCGCCGCCGCCGCCAGGGGGCAATAAAGCGTGTCGTGCGCCCTGGTTCTGGCCGCGTGAACAGGGTGAGCACCCCCAACGAAGCAATCGCGAAGACCGTAATCTCGATGAGGGTATCTGTGCCCCTGAAATCGGTGACAATTGAAGCCACAACATCGGTCACGCCCGTAAGCGGAAGCGCGTTTTCAAGGTGCCATGCGGCAATGGTGTTGGGTGTGGGGCGGCTGCTGACGGCCACCAGCGCGAAGACGGCCATCGCGGTACCAATTGCGCCGGAAAGCAGAATGTCTCGCGTTAGCCCGCCTGGCGACTGCTTCCACAGGGTCGCCATGACGCGCTGGCGCTCCTCTGCACTGGTACGCACCAGGACGAGGATAATCAGAACCGTTGCCAGCGTCTCCACCAGGAACTGCACAAGCGCGACATCGGGTGCGGGTTCAAGCAGAAAGATCCCACCGATGGCGTAGCCAGCGATGCCGAGCGAGAGGGCCGCAGCAAGGTGCTGTTTAAAAATGACGCTGGCCGTGGTGGCTACAAGCGCCAGGCCGAGCAGCACAAGCTTAAGCAGTTCGCTGACGTTGGTGAGCTGAATGGCGGAAGGCACAGCAGGGACGATCTGAACCAGCGCAGTGGTGAGCAGCACGACGACCGCAGTGAGGATGACAACCAGATAGTAGCGTATTTTGCCAGCCTGCGATCTGAGCAGAAAGTCGGCAGCGCTTTCGACAGCACCGACGATGGTCTGGTAGACCTGAGTACCACTTAGCAGCGGTGGCAATGACCACGCCAGCCAGCGGTGGCGCGCGGCAAAAACCCAGCCGCCAGCGGCCAGCGCCCCAAGGCTGAGGATCAGAGTCAGGGTAATACCATATGGCGGGAGGAGGTATAACGTTACGGGCTTGCCGACGGCAGGTTCAACCAGCGGGGTGATGAGGGGGCCAATCCCTAGCCCGGCAATGACCGACAGCGCGGCCAGCAGACCTGGTCCGGCAGCCAGCAGGCGCGGCGGTGGGTGAAAAGGGTGCCCGCCGGGCGCGTCCTGATGGTGGTCGGCGGTGGGTTGGGCGTCCATGAATACATCCCAGAACAGGCGCAGGGCTGCTGCCACCGTTAGCGCCGCGCTGAAAACCACCACACCCAGACCGAGGGTCTGTGTCGCGTAGGATTCGATCAGGAGTTCTTTGGAGACAAACCCAAACAGCGGCGGTACCCCGGCCATCGAAAGCGCCGCGATTCCGGTGATGCGTGCGAAACCCGGCATCCTGTGGCGCAGGCCGCCGAGCCGCGTGATGTCGCGGGTGCCGGTAGCATGATCCACCGCGCCAACGACCAGGAACAGGGCACACTTATACAGGCCATGCGCCAGAATACCCACCATTGCAGCCTTGATCCCCTCGCCATGTGGCAGGCCGATGAGCGCGACCAGCGCCCCAAGCTGGCTGATGGTGGAATAGGCAAGAAGGGCCTTCAGGTCACGCTGGCGCATCGCGAGCAGTGCGCCAAGCGCCATCGTGATCAGGCCGACGACGGCGAGCGCTGTCGTCCACAGGATGGTATCGCCGAGGATGGGCGACAACCGCGCGACCAGATACACACCAGCCTTGACCATCGTCGCAGAGTGCAGGAAGGCGCTGGCGGGTGTGGGGGCAGACATGGCACCGGGGAGCCAGAAATGGAGCGGAAACTGCGCACTCTTGCTGAAGGCACCCAACAAGATCAGGATGACGAAACCGCCATACCAGGGATGGCTGCGCAGCAGATCGCCGCTGGCGAGCAGTTCGGCCAGCTCCAGGGTTTCGGCTGCGCTGCCCATCACCAGCAGCCCAACCAACAGCGCCAGACCTCCTGCCCCGGTCACCATGAGCGCCTGCAAGGCACCCCGCCGCGCATCGTCGTCTGCGCCATAGAAGCCAATCAGCAGGAATGAGGTGATACTGGTCAGCTCCCAGGCAATGAACAGGGTCAGCACATTGCCTGCAAGCACCAGTGCCAGCATACTGCCTGTAAATGCCAGCAGCAGGACGAGGAACCGCGCCGCATCGCCATCGTCCTCAAAGTAGAACCCGGTGTAGAACGTAACGGCGGTACCGATTCCGGTGATCAGCAGTACAAACAGCAGTGCCAGTCCATCGGCATATACAGAGAACGTCAGCCCGAGCTGCGGTACCCAGGGTACCTGCCACGACCATGCGCCGTCTGCGGACACAGTTTGCAACTGCACAAGGGCGGCTGCAAACGCCGCTGCAAGCCCGGCTGCGGCCACTGCCCCCTGAACAGCCGGAGCGATGCGCAGTGTGCGGTGCAGCAGCGAAATGGCAGCCATCAGGATAACGGGAACGAACATGACAGCGATTAACGTCATCAATTCTCCTTTGTAGAGCTGTACAATGCGGACTTGTGATATGACGCGATACGATCTTGCCCTGATGGGGCAGATACCAGATGCAGCGATTGGGAGAAATTCAGCGGTGTTTAGGCAAACGATTATCGTCCACCAACTGCCATCCGGGGTGGATGAGCACGTCACAGGGAGCCTGGTTGTATCGCATGCTGCCCAGGGTATTGTGGAATTCAGCCTGCGGGTGACCGCACCAGGCACCACGACCAGGCATGGCCGCGCCGCCTGTGGTGTACCCACAGGACGCTGTGCTTATGGAGGTGCATAAAAGTAAGGATCGCATCTGCATGTCACTCACAACAGGCTATATTGCAGCAAAAGTATAGAAAACCAGTCAGACGGAGTCAATGAATGCCAGGTAAGAATTCGATCAGGTGTGCCTTTACGGTTCAGGCTGAATTCGCGGTTGGGCTTCGGGCGTCAGGTAAACAAACTGACAGTGGCGCGCATGCTGAACAAAGTCAGGCACGAACGCCAAAGACCGATACACGGCATCATGAAACGTCAGGCGGTCGCGCACAGGATCGGCACGGCGCAGGATTGCTGGCACCTCATTCCCGATAAAAGCGCGTGCTTCCCGGTTTTCGCCGAATGCGCCGCTCTTGGGGCTCACCACGCGGCCTTCGAGCCAGGGCTGCGAAGCGATGCGGACGAAACCTCGCAGACCAAAAAGGCGCAGCAGCCCCGGCATGACGTTAAGTGGCTGGCGTTTGGGCTGTGCCAACTGAGCTTCGAACACACGCTGATCGCCGTGAAAGGTAAACGCAATTGAATCTGCGTCAGGGGTCAGGTTTGCGTGGACGAGCTGAGCATTGAGGCCGAGGACTTCCCGATTGTACTTCACCGCAAGTGCAGTATCGTTCCACAGGCCATGGCACAGCATCTTTACGGTGGGGTCCGCGGTGATGAGCCTGAGCAGCGCAAACGGATTGGCTTGGACGACATTATGAGGCGCATAGGTGACATAAAACGAGCATTGAAGTTCGCGGTGAGGGCCGAGGCTGGCACTGCGGAAATCGCAGATCCAAAGTGACATAAGCGCGCGGTCATCGTCTGTCGCCAGGGGAAACACATCCTCCATGCGCAGCAGGTTCGTCACTGCGCTGAGCTTGGCAGTACCCCCGATGAAGTAAACGTCACACTCCTGAACCTGGTAGGGTACAGGCACGGTTGTGCCATCCGAGAGTGTGGTGTGACCGGTAAGCGGAAAGGTCGTGATAAGGTCCGTCATCGCTTAACCTCACTGGCATAAAGCGTAATGGCGCGAAGCGCACTCAACAGATGGTGCAGATTACAGCAGCTCCAGCTGGTTTGCCGGCTGCATGGCGGCCAACTGCCTGGCGGTGGGCAGCGGATCTGCCAGGTATAACGCGGCGTGCTTGCCGGCCTTAAGCAGGGCCGCATGTAGTTCGCTGGCGTTCTTTTCGACGATGTAGACTGCTTCCGGTTCTTCGTGTGCGGCGTCCCACACGATAATGACTTTGCGCGATTCTGCCATGGTTTACTCCCGTTGGGCGGTCAATGCAGATGTACTATAGCATCTTTGGCCGCCTGGAGTCAGCAGGTCTGCGCAGGAACATCGCCCATTACCATGCAGGTGATGCTGCCGCGCAAACCCTGTGGCGCGCCATCGCGCCCGTCCATGAGCACGAATTCTTATCAATTTCTCATGTATGGGTGGGTATCCCGTGCTATAGTCTCAGTTAAGCGCTTAACTAGTGGTTTTTGCCAGAAAATAAAGAGTGCTTTTGTGCCAACGTTACAGGATGTCGCACAGCGGGCGGGTGTCTCCACCGCCACCGTCTCCAAAGTGCTATCCAATACGCCATACTTCACCGATGAGACGCGTGACAAAGTGATGCAGGCGGTGAAGGATCTGGGATACACACCCAACCTCGCTGCGCGCGCCCTTTCTTCTGGCCGTACCCGCATCATCGGGGTCATTTTCCCCTATATCTATG
>CAZQIJ010000253.1:0-7030 GCA_964592955.1 uncultured Anaerolineaceae bacterium | reverse complement strand
ATGCTGGATGCCAGCGAACAGGTCTTCACCAAGATCCGGCTGGATGGCTCTCAGCGCTCGTTTCTGGCGGATCGCGCGACCGATGTCCTGTGGTGGTCAGATGACACCCTGCTGGTGTGGTCACCGGGGCAGCAGGCCAGCCTTCAGCCGGAAGGTGCGGATGGCGCAGCCGAACGCCTGGAGAGCCGCGGGGTGATCTCGGTACAGCCGGGTGGGTACTGGGCGCTGGCCATAGAGGACGACGGCGAAGACTTCGTGCGCGTGCTGGTCAACCTGCAGGATCGCAGCCAGCGCGCAGTGCTGGGCAGCGAACCGCGCTATTACAACTCTGCGGCGTGGTCATCAGATGGGGTGTGGCTGGCCTTTGTGCGCGCTGGCCAGATTTACGGCATCCACCCCGGTGATACGCGCCCAGGACAATGGACATTCTTTGAGCAGGCCGTGCGCATTGGCGGGCAGACCCCGGCAGGCGGGCTGGTGTGGTCGCCAGACAGCCAGCAGATCGCGTTCTGGGCGGTGCCCCAAACCGGCAGCGATCCGTTTACCGAAACGGCGGGCGAGGCCGCAATCCACATCTTTGATCTGCGCAGCGGGCTGGTGCGGCGCTACTGCGGTTATGCAACCGCGCTGCACACCCCGAATCCACCGCGCCTCGCATGGTCGCCAGACAGCACACATGTGGCGTTTGGCGGCGACCTGGAAGAAGACACGCGCGGCAATATCCTGTTCGCGCTGAATGTGGAAAGCGGCGTGCTCACCGAACTGAGTTCGGGGATCTACCCGGCGCTGGGTTCGCCGGATGTCATCGCCTGGGGAAGGCTGAGATAAATTCAAGCGGCGCATGCCGCAGGGCTGCATCGCGATGCGCTCGATCTGGCGGGCGGGTTCCTGCACGGGCAGTTCACGAACCGCCCCTACAAAGGCCATGCATTGTCATCTTGTTGAGGGATGCGTGAGTCACCTGGCACAAGCAGGGCCATATGGTGAGCGTAAACAATGGCGATGGTCTGCACAGACGACCCACGCGTTATCATCGCGCACATCACGGGCCGCGGCCCGGCGTCAGCGGGAAGGGTGATGAGGCTGCGGCGGTCGGCATGCTGGCGTTTTGCGTTGCGCCGCGCGTGCTTTGGGTGTACATTTTATGGTAGTATATGGTGCACCAAGTCGATGGTCATTTCCCTGTGGTGCGCAGTTTGTGGACGCATGTCTAACCTGATATCGGTTTCATTGTGGCACTGGCTGCATCGTGTGATGCCGCGTCATCCCCTCTTCTGGCCGGGCGGGCCACCGCGCCAC
This sequence comes from uncultured Anaerolineaceae bacterium, assembly GCA_964592955.1. Lineage (GTDB taxonomy): Bacteria > Chloroflexota > Anaerolineae > Aggregatilineales > Phototrophicaceae > CAZQIJ01. The sequence continues at coordinate 5,731 of CAZQIJ010000253.1, read as the reverse complement.
CTGAAGCAGCGCACAGAGGTGGCCTACACCGCTGCGTCCACACTGATCGCGGGGGCCTTCTTCTTCTCCAGCCTCACATTGGTGGACTCGCTGTTTCTGTTCACCCTCATGACCCTGATCCCGCTGGCGGTTCTGAACACGATTAACGGCCTGCTGACCACAATAAACGTCTCGACCGCGATCATTGCCGAACGCGTGCGCGGGCGCTATGACCTGATGGGACTCACACCGTCCGGGTTGTTTGGGGTGTGCTGGGTACTGGCCTCGCGACAGGTCACCCGCAGCCTGCACCTGGTCAGCGTGCGGCGGCTCACGCAGCGCGCATACCTGAGTGTGGTGTTTATGATGCTCTTCGTGGTTTTCGGGCTGCTTTCCCAGTACTCTGGGATCTTCACACGGTTTCGGGAAGCGCGGCCAGACCTGATAACATACCTCACCCCGGCGCTGAACGGGTATCTGCTGTTTGCCGCGCTGTGGTGCGACGCGTTCCAATCGGTCATCAGCGCCGCGCTGGTGGGCATGATCATCCCGACATTCAGCGGCAAGCGCTTCGAGAACAGCGTCAGCACGGTGGTGGCGTTCCTGGTTGTTCAGCTCGCCTTCTACCTGGTGGTGGTGCTGGTGTGGAGCGCAGCACATATGCTAGGATTAGCACAGTCTGTTGCGCCTGGCCTGCTGGCGCTGCTGGTGAGCATCGCCCTGCGCGAAGCACAACTGCACGCGCTGCTGCGCCTGCTGCTGGAGCGCGTGAACAGTGACAACGACGAACTGACCGTTTCATTTCGATCGGCGCTGTAAATGCTTAACCGTGTTTTCTCTCTGCGGCTGGCGCAAACGCTGCTGAAGTCGCTCCCGCAGCATCCACTGTTCTGGCACAGCCTTACGCTCTACAGCAACACTGCCGAAAAAGCAAAACCCCGCGGGCCACAATGGCGCAAGGCGCTGATTCGTTTGGGCGTTGGAATAGGGGTGCTGATGGCGTGCCTTTCGGGCTATGTGCTGATCGTGGGGCTGTTTCTGCTGCCCACCCTGCTGGTATTCGCAGTCTTGTTTGGCGGCACTGCGGTGGGGACCCACGCGGCGGTAGGCATTGCCGGGCGCATCGCCAGCGAAGACGAACGCGGGCGTTATGATCTGCTGGGCATGACTCCCCCTGGCCTGATCGGGGCAAGCTGGGCGCTGGCCGCCAGCTTTCTGCGCACCAACTGGATGGCCGTCCGCCTGCGCAGTTGGCTTTCGGTCTTCTTCGGCATCGGGCTGCTGATGATGGGATTGTATGCATTGCAGGTGCTCGTTATCGTGGCCGTCAGCCTTCCGTCTCTCGTGCAGCAGTTCTCGCCAGGTTACGACCTGGCCTCGGAACTGTTCTTTCAGCTTGAAACGGCGGGTAACCTGGCGTTGGTTGCGCTTTTCCTGCGTATGGACTTCACGCAGTCCCTGGTGGGTGGGGTGCTGGCCGGAATTCTGGCGGCGGCGCTGGCGCGCGGGCGCGTGGATACCAGCCTGACGGCGCTGGGGCTGTTTCTGGCCGTGCAGTTTGGCAGTTATGCGCTTATCGTGTTTGCAGACATCATCGTGGCCGGACGCCTGCTTTCTGCGGCGGGTTTTGCCGACCTGCTGAGCGGCGCGATTATGGTCGCGCTGGCGCTTGCGATCCGCGAAGCCGGGCTTGTGGCGTTGTGGCGGGTGGTATCACATTATCTGAACACGGACAGTGATGAGCTGATGGAAATCACAACCCGAACGGCGTGGGCCAGGCGGACATGAAAACCTGGCAGTTGTGGCAGACCCTTACACCGCCGCCGCATCCCCTGGTGAAGCGGCTGGTGACCGATCAGGCGCGCATGGATTGGAGCAGGCTGGGTGTGTGGGTGCTGCTGCTGAGCATGGGGCCGCTGGCTGCCGTCGTGGATGACCCCGCGCGCTTCGCAATCGGGGTGGTGCTGGTGGCAGTGCTGTACCTGACCTCGAACGCCTTCTTTCAGGGCATTGCGTGGGCGATGCGGGCGGCGGCAGTGATCGCCCAGGAGTCCCGGCGCGGCACGCGCGACCTGCTCTACGCGCTGCCGCCGGGCGCGCTGCATGTTAACTGGATGGTGTTTGTGGGCGAACTGCATCGCAACCGCGTGTTGGCCGCAGCACGCCGCGAAATGCGGTGGATCGCGCGCGGCGGCACAGGGCTGGTCGCCATCGTGCTGGCGGGCGGCGCATGGTTTGGCAGCGCATCGTCGATGCGTTGGGCTGGCGAAATCGGCCTGGCGACCGGGCTGATTCTGGCCGCTGGACTGGTCAATTACGTGCAAACGGTGATAAGCAGCGGTATTATCGGCCTGCTGGTGGCCAACATCAGCAGTGATACCGGCCTGACTCTGCTGATCGCACTCCTCATCTGGCATCTGGGATCCTACGCGCTGGCGCTGGCGGTGATGTCGCTCGCGAGCGCGCTGCTGCCTGCCCTCACGAGTCTGGCATCCGCACTGCTGGGGGCCGCAGCCACGCTGGCCCTGCGCGAAATCGCCATCGCGCGCCTGTGGCGCAGGCTGGCATGGCAGTTGAATGCGGATGCAGCATGGGGTGCAGAAACGTAAGGAGATAAGGGGAACGCACGATGTACACATGGTCGATGTGGCGGTCAGTGCGCTGGCCGCGTTATGACCATCCCCTGTTCACCCGGCTGAGCTACCGTCCAGGCTCGGCATCATTTGGGAGCTGGCAGCTTTCGTTCTTCCTGGGGCTGCTGGTGGCGTTCTTTGCGCTGCTGCTCGCTGCGCCCGCCCTGCTGATGCTGATGCTGGTATTTTCTCCCCTGCTCTATGTTACGCTGACGGCGAGCTTCTTCGGCCTGCTGACCAGTAGTTACGTGAGCACCACAATAGCGCGCGAGCGGCTGCGCGAGACGTATGATGTGCTGTGTGTGACGCCGGAAGGCGCGCTGCAGATGAACTGGATGATCTTCACAGTCAAACTGCACCAGGAAAGCATCCTGCGCCGCGGCCTGGAGGAAATCCTGACGATCAGCCGGGGTTTGGGTGCGCTGGCCGTGGTGGTGGCTGTGGTTGGCGTGCTGCCGTCCATCGGCGTTGAGGATGTGGATGGCGAAGTGATGCGGGCAACGGTGACAGGCTGCGCGGCCATGATTGTGCTGAGCTTAGGCGTGTATGTCGATTACGTTCAGGCGCTGCTTGTGGGTGGGATGCTGGCGCTGCTCATCGGCAACAGCACGCGCTCTACCCAGGATGCGCGGCTGTGGGCACTGGGATTGTTTCTCACCGTACAGATCGGCGGTTACCTGGGAATGCTGGTTTGCGGCATAATCGCGTTCCCTTCTGCCGCAAGGCTGCTGGCACTCTCAGAAAACGCAGTCGCGCTGCTTGCGCCGCCGTTGATGCTGCTGAGCCTCGCCCTGTTTCGTGAGGCGCTGCTGCGCGTGCTGTGGCACACGCTTGCAACCCGCCTGAATGCCGAGTCGTCGCCCCCGTTCCGGTAGCGCACGCCCGCGCAGCACAGCAGACACAGGCAGCAGGCGGTTGGGGGGCGCTGCCCCCCAAACCCCCCGCCAACTTTTTGTAATAAGCTGGATCAAAAACGCTTCAATCTTTTGACCGCAAACGGTCAAAAATAAAAATTTGACCATGTCTCACAAAAGGTATCGCAGCCGGGCAAGCATTTCTAAGCCGCATCAGCGGCTAAGCGTAATGGGGTTGCAAGGGGCAAAGTCCCTTGCTGGGGGAGTAGCCTGAGCAGTTACCGATCATTTTGATTTTTTAATTTTGTAATGAAGATGTGCATAGATCCAGGGCTTTTGCAAAGTCGGGGTGCCAGGGGCCCTGGCTAGCAAGGGTCTCGTCATGTGCCGGTTGTACACCCACTAAAGTGGGTAATAAGACCTGCTGCGCGCTGAGGGTTGTCAGGTTGGCACTGCCCCCCTTTGTGTGCGTGTGGCAACGGTGCGCGGCCAAACAAGCCCTGTGCATAGACCCCATGCAGTTGTGAGCTGCGCATTTTCGCTGTATCATGTTCGTTGTTATGTCCTGCAGAATGAACTGTGTGGTGCATGATCCGCAGAGGCGTCCTCTTTCTGCTACTCCTTATGATCCTCGCACAGGCTGGCCCTGTGCGGGCATTAGTGCTTATCGTAAACGATAGAGGAGACGCGCCAGATATCAACCCCGGCGATGGGTTCTGCCTGACGGCAGGTGGCTTTTGTACGCTGCGCGCCGCAATCATGGAGGCCAACGCTTCGGGCGGCCCACACAGCATCCGCTTCGCCCTTACCGGCATACCGCCCTACTTCATCAGCCCGGCCTCTGCCCTGCCGACCATCCAGCAGACCACGAATATCGATGCGACAACCCAGCCCGGTTACAGCGGTACGCCGCTGGTGGTGCTGGACGGCGCAAGCGCAGGCCCTGGCGTATCTGGGTTCACGATTCAGACCAGCAGCGTCACCCTTCAAGGGTTCAGCATCCGCAGCTTCAGCGATGACGGCGTATTCATCCGCAGTGGTGGAAGCACCAACATCATCAGCAACAATTACATCGGAACAGATGGCAGCAGTGATCTGGGGAACACCCGCGCGGGCATCCACGTGCAGGGCATAGACGTTCTTATGCCGGCGACTGGCAACCAGATACGCGATAACGTCATTTCTGGCAACGACAGTTACGGCGTGTGGCTGGATCGCTTCACCAACAATTCACAGGTCGAGAATAACCTGATCGGCACGGATGAGAGCGGTAATCTGCCCCTGGGGAACGGCACGAATACATCGACGCTGGTGGCCGGTGTGGTCATCGGCAGCGGCGCGCTCGTGCCAGACGAGACAGCGAGCGGTAACCGACTCATCAACAACACCATCGCGGCGAACCAACCCTGGAATGTGTGGATTACCAGTTTCGCCCATAACAACGAGGTTGACAGTAACCGCATTGGTACCAACAGCGCCGGGACCGTAGGATTGGGCAGTCGGCTGGAAGGTCTGGTGGTGGGTGGACCTCAGATTAATGTGACCACGTTCAATAACGTGATCAACAATAACGTAATTTCTAACAGCGGCGGCAGCGCCAACATCCTGCTGGATTACAGCGGATCTGGCACCTTCATCAACAATAACCGCATTGGCACAAACGCTGCGGGGACTGCGGCGCTGCCCAACGCTGGCGGTGGGCATGGCCTGCTCATCCGCCGTCCGGATAACACGGTGCAGCAGAACGTGATTGGGGGCAATCCGGGCAGTGGGATCGTCATCGAGCGGGGGTCGCCTCCTGGCGTCCCACCGGATGGCAACTTCATCGAACTGAACTGGATCGGCACAGACCTCACCGGTACGCTGAGCCTGAGTAACGGTGAGGCAGGCATCCTGGTGGAGGCGCGCACCAGTTCCGGCCCCTACACCATTACGAACACCCTCATCAGCCAAAACGTCATCGCCTTCAACGTCAGTCACGGCATCGGCCTGAGGGCAATTACCAACAACACCTGGGACGCGACATTACAGCGGACCACGGTGCAGGGCAACGTGATCCGCAACAACGGCGCAGACGGCATTGCGATGCAGGCAATAGAAGGAAGTTCAGGGATTGCGACGGTGTTCCGCAACCGCCTGTCTGCCAACCGCATCAGCAACAACGGCGATCTTGGCATCGATCTGGGGAATGACGGGGTCACCCCCAACGATTTGGGCGACGGTGACAACGGCGAAAATGACCTTCAGAACTACCCTGTGCTGACC
>CAZQIJ010000252.1:0-7049 GCA_964592955.1 uncultured Anaerolineaceae bacterium | reverse complement strand
GTCACGTTTCGCCGCCAGCACGTTCTCAGGCGTCAGCCCCAGCCGCGCCAGCCCGGATTTCAGCGCGGCGGCCCCGGTGCGCGGCTGATCAAGCTGCGCGCGCGTCAGCAGGCCGGCCATGGCCTTGCTCCCCAACAGTCCGAGATGCGTCCCTTCTTCATCCGTGAACGAAATCGCCGCCAGGTGATACGGCAGCGTCAGCCGGCCTTCCCGCATCGTCCGCAGCACTTCCAGCGCCGCCAGCACCCCCAGCGCGCCATCATACCGCCCGCCGTTCGGAACCGTGTCCAGATGCGACCCGATCAGCAGCGTTTTCGCCGCATCGTCCGCCGCCAGCAGCGCGCACAGGTTGCCCGCGCCATCGTTGATGAACGCGAAACCGTCCTGCTGCACCCGCTCCGCAAACCACGCGCGCCCGGCCACATCGTCGTCAGACAGCGCCAACCGCGTAACGCCACCATCGGGCGTCGCCCCAATCTGCGCCAGCGTCTCAAGATCATTCATCAATCGCGGCAGGTTAATCTTCAGCATAATATCCCCCTATTGAAGATCGTAAACACCGTAAACATCGCAACTGCTCAGCCATCGCCCTCACGGGGAGGCGTCCACAGGTGCCACCGGGATCATTTCCCTGCACCGCTGGCTGTTCCCCCCTCCCCGTTTCGCCCATCTGCCGCGCGCCGTCTGCACGGTACAATAGCCGCACAGACCGCCAGCCTTCACAGCGCCCCACACAAGGATTCCGCAATGCTCTTGATTTTGTTCGGTTTGCCCGCATCTGGCAAAAACACGGTCGGGCGAATTCTGGAAGAACAGCATGGCTTCGTATTCCGCGATGGCGACGATGACCTCCCCCCAGAAATGCGCGCCGCCATCGAAGCGCAGCGCGTGGCCACCGACACCATGCGGGATCGCCATCTCGCCACCATGACCAGCGCCATCGTCCGCCTGCGCGCCCAGCATGACCGTGTGGCGCTCGGCGCGGCCTTCTTTAAGCAGCGCCACCGCGATCTGCTCGTGCAGCGTTTCCCTCAGGCGGTGCTCGTTTGGGTCACGGTCTCGCCACAGGCCCAGCGTGAACGCCTCTCCCGCCGTGCCAATCACCTCGGAAACCATGACTATGCGAATAAAATTAACCATCTTTTCGAGCCTCCCACGCCAGACTCCCGCACGCTCACGCTCGATAACAGCGCCACCCTGGACGATCTCCAACGCCGCGTCGCGCACCTGATATCCACACTCGACGGCCCACGCGCCACACCGCCGTAACCCTTTCTGACCCCTCTTTACCCTTTGTGACGCTTACACACCAGTTTCTCATCCCCCCTCGCCTGGCCGCGCAGCGGCGGCACGGAGCGGGGAAACGAGGGGATTCACGCGTCACCTTGCCCACCCTGCCTGAACACGGACGATCACATGCACGTCATCAGCCTGAGTGAACCGTGACGAAATAACGCAAATTTAACAATCACCGTGTATAATTGATTCAACACCTGCCGACACCAACCACCGGACAGCACCCATGAAACGACTGCGGATCATCCCACTGATCATTCTGCTGTGCCTGACGGCGCTTAGCGCCGCGCCCGCATTCGACCCGTTAGACCGGCTTCTGAACGTCGCCGCCGCGCTGCCCTCCGCAGCCATCACTGCCGCGCAAGCGCAGACCCAAACCGCAGAGTGGACCGTGCTGATCTATATGGCGGCAGACAATGACCTCGAAAGCTACGGGGTTGGCGATGTGGATGAACTGGAATTCACCGCCAGCAGCGACGCGGTCAACGTCGTGGTCCAGATCGACCGTGCCGAAGGCTATGACACCTCCAACGACGATTGGACCGGCACCCGCCGCTATTACATCACGCGCGACACCCGCTTTAACCAGATCCGCTCTGAGGTGCTCGCCGACCTCGGCGAGGTCAACACCGGGGACGCACAAACCCTGCGGAACTTTGCAGCCTGGGGCGTAAACACATTTCCGGCCAAACGTTACGCGCTGATCCTGTGGGGTCATGGCAGCGCCTGGCTGGGGCTGGCGGCAGACGAATCTGCCGATTATGATGTGCTCACACTGCCCGAACTGACCGAGGCGCTGCACGGCACGCTGGACGATACCGGGCTGCCGCGCTTCGATATCCTGGGTTTTGATGCCTGCCTCATGGGTGCGTTTGAAGTGTACAGCGCCATTGCGCCGTTCGCAGCCTACGCGGTCGGCAGCCCGGAACTGATTCCGGGCCAGGGATGGGATTACACCGGGCTGCTGGATACCCTGCTGCGCAACCCGTCCCTGGAAGGCGATGGCTTCGGGCGCGCGGCGGTCGATTCCTTCCATGCGTTCTATACCGACCTCGTGCGCACCTACAAGTTCTTCACCCTGGGTGTGGTGGATCTGAGCAGAACAGACGCGATGCTGGTGGCGCTGCGGCGCTATGCGGCGGTGGCCCGCGCCAATTCGCTGGAAACGCTGCGGCTCATCGGCGCGGCGCGCAGCCAATCGCTGGTCTTCCCCACCCTGGATGACCCCACCCTCACCGACCTGTGGGGATCCACCGACGTGCTGCTGTTCATGGCGCTGCTGGCACAGGTCACCCAGGTGCAGGACCTCAAGGACGCGGCGGACGCCGTCGTAACGGCAGGGGCAGACCTGGTGCCCTATTACCGCAACAGCGACGCGCTCGCCAATTCCAAAGCGCTCGCCATCTACTTTCCGCGCACGCTCCAGGTCTTCCAGAGCGAACGCGGAAACCGCTACCTGCGCGAGGTGCCGTCTGACCTCAGCTTCTGGCCGAGCTTCCTCAATGGGTTCTTCGGCCTGGTGGCCGACGCGCTGCCAGAGGTGACCATTGAGGCGCTGGTCGATGCAGCAGGCGACGCCCAGGTCGCCATTCAGGTCGAGGGCGTGGGCGTGGGCGATGGCGGCTTCACGGTGGAAATGCCCGGCGAGGACGGCGAGCCTGTGGTGATCAGCTATGCGCCGCTCCCGCTTTCCGCCGCGCCCGTGCAGCACATTGGCGACTTCTGGCCCGTTGCCATCCACGTCATTTATGATGCAGCGACATCAGCCTCACAGCAAAACGCCGTGCCCGTGCTGGTGTTTCAAAGCCGCAGCGATCCCGCGCGCGGCGTGCTGGCGGGGACGGTGATCCGCGCCGATGGCAGCCGCATTCCGGCACGGCTGGCGCTTGACCTGGCGACCGGCGAAGTGGTCAGCGCGTGGGGGCTGCGCGCCACTGCCGACGCAGCGCTGCCCTATGAACTGCTGACCGCCGCTGATGACCAGTTTGAACCGTCATGGCTGCGCTTCGACGACTACCGCCGCTGGGTAGAACGGCCCTCTGGCACGCGCCTCGCCCTGGATTTCACCCGGCTGCGCCTGGCGACCATCGCCGCGCCCCCAGGGATCTATACGCTGGCAGCGCACGCCGTTATGCTGGGCGGCGGGGTAGATGCAGACAGCACGACGATCACGGTGGACCAGGATGGCAGCCTGCCGGTGACGGCCACGCGCACCCCGCGCCCGTGCCAGCTCAATGACTCCTGGCGCTATACCTACACCGTCACCCGTTCAGACACGCTCACAGGCATCGCAGCGCGCTATGGGGTGACAGTTCAGGAGATGGCACGCGCCAACTGCATCGCCAACCCGGATGTGATCCGGCCAGGCCAGGCGCTGCGCGTGCCGTTTGGCCCCACCCAAACGCCAGCGCTGCCCGCTGTGCTGCCGTCACCAGAGCGCACGCGGCGGCCACGCCGGGATACAGCGACCCCCGCGCCGCCCACACCCGTGCCGCCCACCCCTTCGCCCACCCCCTATATCATCCCATAAGGATCATCAGGGTGCGCGGCGCAAGGTCGCGGCTGCTGCACAGCGCCGCAAACCAACGTATGCTAACATAACTGGGCGGCACACCGTGTGCCGCCCAGGCGATCAATTCAGGATTTAATGTCACATGGCCAAAATCAAACCATCTCCCGAAATGCTGGAAGGCATCCTTGCCCGCGTGCCGGAAGGGTTTTTACACAAACAGACGCTGCTGCAAAAGCTTAAACTGCACAACAAGGCGGCAGACAACGTACAGAAGGCGCTGGAAGGCGGCAAAGTGGGGCGGGTAGAAGAATACTACTTTGACCCGCAGCGCATCACCGCAGAACAGGTGCTGGATTACAGCCAGTGGTGCCGCCCGGCTTTCCCCAGCATGAGCAGCGAATGGCTGTTTCTCACGCCGTCCATCAACGAACAGCGCGAAATGCGGCGGCAGCAGTTGGGGCATAACCCGGCGGTAGAGGCCATGCTTCAGCGGCTGCAAACCCCGCCCTTCTACGCCCCTGTGGATGACCTCATCCAAAGCCCACAGGACGCCGAACTGCTTCAGGATCTGCTGGGGACCGCAGTGCTGCGGCGCTATAAAGACGTGATCTTCGACGCGACCTGCCTAAGCTGGAACACCGTTCAGGAAGTCATCCGGCGGCGCGAGATCCTGCCGCTCTACCAGCAGTTGCTGGCCCTGCTGGACGCCAGCCCCGGCCATACCCTGGCGCTGGCAGAGATCGCGCAGCGCTTCGGCAGCGAAAACATCACCAATCTGCTCTCCATGGATGACGACATCACCACGTTTTCGATTGCGATGAAACGCCCGCCCTATTCGTCCAACTGGGTGCGCCTCAAGTCCAGCGATCACGACGCAGCGCTCAAAGCCGCGCGCGAAAACGTCAAAATCCGCGACGAAGAATGGGCCGCCCTGCTGCCTCACCTGGGCGATGTGCTGCGCGCGGGCGCACGCGCCGGGGTAAGCCCGCGTATGCAGGTGCTGGCCCGCAGCTATCAGGTGGGGCCAGCAGCCAAACGCCTGGGGGTGAAACCAGAGACGCTCCAACGGGCATTGGACCGCGGCGTCATCCCCATCATAACTGACCCCGAAGGCAAGCCCAGGCTGGCCGCCCGCGACATCGAAGGCGCAGTCCACGATGTGGAGCAGATGGAAGCAATCGCAGGCTACGAAAATCTGCGCTCCAAAGAAATCTCGCTCGTCACCGGGCTAAGCTTTTCCGCGGTGCGCTATCGCCTGAAGAAACTGGGTGTGGCCCGCGGTGAACCCGCCTGGGCGAAAGTGCGCGGCAAAATGGGACTGCCAGAGACGCTGCGCGAATTTCGCCAGCTCCTGGATGAGAAGATCGAGCAGCGCCGCGACGAGATCCAGGCGCGCCTGGAAGAAGAGCGCCAACGCGTGCGCGCAGAACGCGCCGCAGAAGAAGCCCGGCGCGAGGCGCTGCGTGACCTGCTCGTGGCGTCGTTCCCGGCCTGGCGGCACGCGCGCCGCGCAGAGCAGCGCATCATCCTGCATGCCGGCCCGCCCAACAGCGGCAAGACCCACGACGCGATCCAGGCCCTGGCAGACGCCGGCAGCGGCTGGTATCTGGCACCGCTGCGCCTGCTCGCCTTTGAAATCTTCGACCGGCTCAACCAGCGCGGCGTCGCCTGCAACCTGCTGACGGGTGAGGAACATGTCCCGGTACCCGGCGCGCAGATCACCGCCGCCACCGTCGAAATGTTTGACCCGGCGCGCAGCGGGGATTGTGTGATCATCGATGAGGCGCAGATGCTGGCCGATGCCGATCGCGGTTGGGCCTGGACGCGCGCCCTCATGGAAGCGCAAGCCCCAGAAATCCACGTGATCGGCCCCCTGACCGCTGTCGGGATGATTGAGAAACTGGCGCACGCGGCGGCCATCCCGCTCACCGTGCAGCAGCACGAACGGCTCGCCCCTATCCGGGTGGCAGAAAGCGCCTGGCCCGTCAATCGCCTGCCTGCCCGCACCATCCTCGTCGCGTTTTCGCGCCAGATGGTGCTTCAGCTTAAAACCGACCTCGAACACCTGGACCGCAAGGTTTCTGTGGTCTACGGCAGCCTGCCGCCGGAAGTCCGCCGCAAACAATCGGACCGCTTCGCCAACGGCGAAACCGAGATCTGCGTGGCCACCGACGCGGTGGGTATGGGCCTGAACCTCCCGGCAGATTACGTCTGCTTCTTCGAGGTAGAGAAGTTCGACGGGCACGAGGTGCGCGAACTGTACACGTCTGAAGTGCAGCAGATCGGCGGGCGCGCCGGACGCTTTGGGTTTTCTCAGGCCGGGGAAGTGGGCGCAACCACCAAACGCGACCTGCAGCGCGTCCGGCGGCTGTTTGAAGGCGAACCCCAGGACCTAACCCATGCGCGCGTGGCCCCCACCGTCACCGATATGGCCCTGATTCCGGGCAGCCTGCACCAGCGCCTCACACAGTGGGCCGCGCTCGAATCGATTCCAGAGTCGCTGCGCGGGGCCATCAAAACTGCTGACCTCAGCGAGCGCATTGAGCTGGCAAAGATGCTGACCGACCGTGAAGTGCAGTACCTGGGGCTGGAAGCAGGCATGCGGCTCATCAACGCGCCGACCCGCCAGAACACACGCGCCTTCTGGCGAAGCTGCGCCAGTAACATCATCGCCGGGGAGCCGATGCCCGTGCCGCCCTACGCCCCCAGCCGCATCACATCCAACTTCGACCTGGAATCGACAGAAGCCAGCATCGCCTGCTCCGATATCTACCTGTGGCTGGGCAGCAGGCGCGAGTTCGAAACCTTCGCGCCAGATGAAGACCATGTGCGCAACCTGCGGACCTACTGGTCAGAACAGATCGACCAGGCGCTGCTCCACCGCCTGGACCTCAGCAAACGCTGTGCGAGCTGCGGCGTGCAGCTTTCCAGCAGCCACCGTTACCGCATCTGCGATAACTGCTATGCGGAGCGCATGGGGTTCAACTAGTGGAAAACGTAACTACTCAGGTATCTTTGCCCCTCACCCCCTTCGCCCCTCAGTGGGAGAAGGGCGTGAGGGGAATGAACAAGCGCAGCACAACCTACCTGAGCAGTTGCTGGAAAACACAAATCAAGTGCAACCCAGGTAGGGACGAGGCCCGCCTCGTCCGCCCCAAAATCCGGCGGATTCAAATGGGTTGATCGATGCGTACCGCGATAAGGTAAAAATGCGGGGTGCAGGGGGCTTCGCTCCCTGCCG
>CAZQIJ010000251.1:0-7062 GCA_964592955.1 uncultured Anaerolineaceae bacterium | reverse complement strand
GGCTTTGCGCGGTCACACCACCTCAGAACCGCAGCATTAAACACTTTAGACCATTTGCACCGGTAGGACAATACAGGTTTCACACCATGACATATCGCGCCACACATGACAGACATCATATTCAGAAAATGACATATGAACGCGCACTAAGCTTCACAACCTGTTACGATTGTGATGTCACGCAGTACATGACAAAGGATGTGCAACCATGACTCAGATTACTTGGGAAAAGCAGGCAGACTCGGTGCCTGCGTTGACCTCCGCGCGTACTTCACAACGGATTCAGTTCATCATCGGCGGCGTGCTGCTGGTTGCTGCCGTTGCGCTCCTGATTCTTTCAGGAACGCTGACCGGTGCCAGCTACTTCCTGACCATTGACGAAGTCGTCAGCGGCGATTACGTCGGCCAGACCGTGCGCCTCTCTGGCGCTGTGGATGGCGATACCATCGTTTACGACGGCAGCAACCTGATTCTGGATTTTACCATCGTCAATATTCCCACAGAGACGACGGACCTGGCACTCACCCTGCACCATGCCGTTAACGATGCTACCGCGACCCGGCTCATCGTCCACATGGAAGGCGAAGTTAAGCCGGATCTACTCCAGCACGAAGCGCAGGCCATCATCACGGGGCGTTTGGGTGCAGATGGCATCTTCCAGGCGGATGAACTGCTGCTGAAATGCCCCAGCCGTTACGAAGAGTCTGTGCCTGAGCAGGCAGGTTAGGCGGCTGGAATGACTGCTGAAATCGGCTATTTTGCGCTCATTTTTGCGCTGCTCGCTTCTGTTTACGCCATTGGCGCATCCCTGTACGGCGCACGAGCGAACAATGACTCGGTTGTTCGCAGTGCCCGTAATGCGGTGGTGCTGGTGTGCGGCCTCATGCTCCTCGCCGTAGGGGCGTTGTGGGTGGCCCTCATGACACAGGACTACCATATCAAATACATCTGGTCGGTGAGCAGCCCAGACATGCCCACGTTCTTTCGCGTGACGGCTCTGTGGGGTTCGCAGGCAGGCTCACTGCTGTTCTGGTCCGCGCTGATGAGTGTGTTCGCGGCGCTGGCTGTGCTGATCAACTGGCGTGGGCAGCGCAGGCTGATGCCCTATACCATCGCCTATATGATGGCCTGTACCGCCTTCTTCATTGGCCTTTCGTTGTTTGTGGAAAATCCCTTTGACCGCTGGTGGGTGACACCGGGCCAGCCAAACCTCGAACCCGCTGCCACGGTTTTCGCGCCAGCAGGGATGGTCGCGCCAGACCCACTGGCGCTGGCAGACTCTGCCAATGGCCTGAACCCGCTGCTGCGGCATTTCGGCATGGCCATTCACCCGCCCATGCTCTACCTGGGCTTCGTTGGATTCCTGGTGCCCTTCGGCTTTGCGATGGCGGCGCTGGCCTCTGGCGATCTTTCGACCAACTGGATCAAAGTATCGCGGCGCTGGACGCTCGTGGCATGGCTGTTCCTAAGCCTGGGGCTGCTGCTGGGGGGGCGCTGGGCCTATGATGTGCTGGGATGGGGTGGTTACTGGGGCTGGGACCCGGTGGAAAACGCCGCCTTCCTGCCCTGGCTCGTTGGCACGGCTTTCCTTCACAGCGTGATGATTGAAGAAAAGCGCGGCATTCTGCGCACGTGGAATATGTTCCTGATCATTGGCACCTTCAGCGCGGTGATCTTTGGAACGTTTGCCACCCGCAGCGGCCTCGTGGACAGCGTACACAGTTTCGCCCGCAGCGGCATTGGCGGCCCGATGTTCTCGTTCTGGTTCGTGATGACGCTGATCTCGGTTGGGCTGATCCTCTACCGCCGCAGCCGGGGCGAACTTCGCGACCGGGCACGCATCGAAAGCCTGATGAGCCGCGAAACGCTGTTCCTGCTCAATAACTTCGTGTTTCTGGCGCTGTTCGTGGCGGTTTTCTGGGGCAGTTTCGGCGCGCCCATTATCTCTGAACTGTTCTTTGAAACCGAAATCACGCTGGGTATCGATTATTTCATGAATGTGACCCCGGTGCTGTTTGCGATGCTCTTCCTGCTGATGGGCATTGCGCCGCTTTCTGCCTGGGGAGCCACCACCTATAACCGCCTGGGGCGGGCGCTGTTGATTCCGGTGGTGCTTACGCTGATCTCGCTGCTGCTGTTCTACCTCAACGGCATTACGCTGCCTGTGGCGCTGCTGGCCTATGGGCTGGTGCTGCTTTCAGGATGGGTGGCCATTTACGAAACCTATCGCGGGATGGCGGCCCGTGTACGCACGCATGGGGAAAACCCGCTTACGGCGCTGCGTGTGCTGTTCATCCGCAATCCGCGCCGCTATGGCGGCTACATGATCCATCTCGGCGTCACGGTCATCGGCCTCGGCATCATCGGCAGCACCCTGTACCAGGTCGAAACACAGCAGACGCTGGCCGTGGGCGAATCGCTCGCCATTCAGGATTATCAGATGCGCTACGACGGACTGCTGCCGCAGCAACTGGCGGAAGACGGGCGCATCATGGATATCGCCGAAGTCACCGTGATCCGTAACGGCCAGGAAATCGCACATCTGCGCCCGCGCCGCGACTGGTTCCCGCAGACCGAAGGCATGAATTCCATGACGATCGCGGGGGCACACAGCACCTTTGAAAACGACTTCTATGTACTGCTGGTGAACTGGGAACAGATTAACGCCAATGCCGCGACCTTCAAAGTCTACATCAATCCGCTCATTAACCTGGTGTGGTGGGGTGGGCTGATCCTCATCCTGGGGACGCTCCTTGCCGTGTACCCGCGTGATGTGCTGCCGGAACGTGTGCGCGACCAGTATGGCGCGCCGCTGGCAGTGACCTCAGGTGGCAAGCTGAAGCGGAAAGGAGCTGCGTCCTCATGAAAAGCATGACGAAGCGACTGCGCTTCGCCCTCAGCATCGTGATGGTCCTCCTGGGTTTGGTGGGGTTCGCCGCCGCCCAGGAAGACGCGTCGGCTCCGGCTGAAGTGACGGCTGACCAGGTCAATGAAATCGCGTCTGGGCTGTACTGCCCGGTGTGCGAAAATATCCCACTGGATGCCTGTGGGACGGCGGCCTGCGCCGATTGGCGCAACGAGATCCGCCTGTTTCTGGAACAGGGGATGACGGAAGACGAGATCGTGGAAGATTTTGTGCTCCGTTTTGGCGATCGCGTGGTGGGCACCCCACTGGATCCCATCCTGCGCGGGCTGTCGCTGGTCACGCCCTGGCTGGTGATTGTCGGCATTCTGGCGGGCGGGTGGTACTTCCTGCGCCGGGGAAATCATGGCGATGGCCTGATAGAACCGGAACCCCTGCCCACCTCGCCCTACTATGACACGCTTGAAAACGATCTGAAAGGTTAGTTGCGCCATGTCAGATGCACTCCAACCGACCTCTCACGATGTCGCAGAAAACGCTGCCAGCAGCATGCCTCTGGCTCCTGCTGCACAGGGTGGCCCACACATCGGGATGGGCTCCATTGTGCTGATCGTCGGGATCGTCGCTGCCGGGCTGGTGTTCGCGCTGGCGCTGGTACGTCAGAACCAGTCGCAGCCCACCACCGGCGCAGCCCCGGATTTCGAGTTCACGACCTTTGACGAGCAGACCACCATGCACCTCTCTGACCTGAAGGGTAAAGTGGTCTTCCTTAACTTCTGGGCAAGCTGGTGCGCACCGTGCGAAGACGAAGCGCCGGAACTTCAGGCCGCCTGGGAGCACTATGCCCCGCGCGGTGACGTGGTCTTTCTGGGTATCGCCTATGCCGATAACGGCCCCGGTTCGCTGGCGTATCTTGAAGAATTTGGCATCACCTACCTCAATGCGCCAGATCTGGGCACACGTATTTCGCGCGCCTACAACATCGTGGGTGTGCCGGAATCCTTCCTGATCGACAAGGACGGCACCATCGTTGAATTTATCTATGCGGGGATCACTGCGCAGCGCCTGCAGGCGCTTATTGATCCGCTGCTGGAAGGGTAACAGGTAACGCGACATGAGCGGAGGAACGCTTATCATTGTCTTTGTGCTGTTTGTGGTCAGCGTCGCTGCGATCGGGATGCCGTTCGCGCGCGCCAGTATGGGGGTAACAGAAGCCCAGAAACAGCGCGATACCCTTTTGAACGCGTATGAAAGGGTTTTGGGCGTCATTCGTGATCTCGATGACGATTACAACGCGGGCAAACTCTCGCGGGCAGAATACAGTGCCAACCGTGAACGGTGGGCCGCCGAAGGCGTGCAGCTCCTTCAGCAGTTGGAGCACTTCGGCATTGAGCCGTCTGCAAAGGCCAAACACGACTCGCCAGACGCGGCGCAGCGGGCGCTGGACGATGCGGTCGAAGAAGCCATCAGCAAGTACGCGAAGGCAATTTCTGGCGGGGGGCGCTGACGATGCGACCAGTGCAGTATGCTCTGTTTGGGCTGGTTGTGGTTGTGGCGGCGCTGCTGGCTGCCTGCGATGGGCTGGGCGGTGAGCCTGAAATCGTCGGCTCGCAGCCGCTGGGTGTGCAGCCCCAGCCCACGCCCCAGGAACTGGCCGCGTCTCAGGCGACGACCGGCCCGGCGATCTTCGCCGAGAACTGCGCACCGTGCCATGGGGCGCAGGGGCGCGGTGATGGCCCGGTGGCGGATTCAGGCAGCCTGCCGCCCATGCCGGATTTCACCGATCCCTCTACGATGTCTGTGCGCACCTTCGACGAGATCTTCACAGTCATCACCGAAGGGCGCATGACCAACATGATGCCCCCCTGGCGCGACGCGCTTAACGAAGCGCAGCGCCGCACGGTGACCGAATACGTCATACAGTTGGGGACCGGCGAAGTGGTCGCAGAGGCAGACACCGCGCCGACTGCCATCAGCGAAGCGCTTCTCACCGTCACCGGCAGCATCAGCAGCGGCACCCCCGGCGGGCAGATCCCGGCAGGGCTGGAAGTCACCCTGTACAGCATCGACGCGGGTTTTGAAGAAACCACGTTTACCACCACCACCAACGCCGACGGCACCTTCACGTTCCTGGATATTCCCGTGCGCGCCGACCGGCTGTATGCCGCCACCGTCTTCTACCAGGATAACCAGTTCGCCAGCGAAGTCATTCCAGGGGATCCAACGGCATTCGCGCTTGATCTGCCGATCACGCTCTACGAATTCACCGATGACCCCAATGCGGTGCAGATCGATAACTTCGTCTCTCAGATTGGCGTCGTCAGCGAGACGCTGTATGTGGTGCAGATTGCCACGTTTGGCAACACCACCGACCGCGCCTACCGCGCGCCGCACATCATGCTGCCAGAAGGCGCGATGGTCGAAGAGCCACTGCGCGCCCGCTACCAGCTCAGCGACGATGGACGGCAGATCAACGACACGCTGGCGGTCATCCCGGGGCGGCCTCATACCATGCAGATTGCCTACCGCCTGCCCTACACCAGCGGGCTGACGCTCCGCCAGCCAGTCGCGTATCGCCTGACGAACGGGTATGAGATCATGATTGGCACCGGCGGCCTGGAAGTCAGCGGGGACGGGCTGGCGTCGTTTGGCGACAGCGCGCACGGCTCCCGCTTTGGCACACAGGCGGCGCAGGCGGCAAACAGCGCCATCGCCTTTACCATCAGCGGTGTACCAGAAGACCCGCACGCAAGCATGACCACCACCACACCCGCGAGTGGCACCAGCATCCCTGCTGCGGCCTATGCGCTGATCGGGGTAGGGACGGTCGCCATTGCAGCGGCAGGGTTTATGTTTGTGCAGGAACGGCGCAGCACGCCGCCGGTTACGGCTGGCGAAACGGTCAACGTTCGCGCACAGATTGATGACCTGATGAAGCAGATCGCGGCGCTGGATCTTGAGCACCAGGATGGCAGGATCAGCGACAAAGTGTACGAAAAGCGGCGCGGGACGCTGAAATCGCGGCTGATGTCGCTGATGGCAGCCGAACAAGCCCAGTCATAGCACCGGGGCGCACGCCCGGCAGACCCAGTGCTGCGTTCGGTGCGCAAAGACAGGCACGGCTTACGACGCGCCCAACGAACACCCATCGCCGCTGCATCGTAGGCCACTATGGATCGACCTTTGGTTATTCCAGGAAAATGATCAATCACGTGTAGGGGGCGGGGCAATGTCCCCGCCCGCGGAAATCGGTGGCTGGGTTTTTTTGTCTGGAACAGCCTTATCAATAATTCGGTTGGCGCGCAGGGGTTGTGCAGGCGTTGTGCCGATCCCTGAACCGGATACCTGCCAACTGCACAATCAACTTCTGAGGAGAGACACAATGAGCATTGCACCTGCACAGAGACTGGCGACCCCTGCGGTAGAGAAAACGAAGACTGGCCGCCGCAGCGTTAGCCTCAATGTACTGACCGGGCTGGCCGCCATCGGTTTCGTGGTTGGCCTGACCTTCGCGATGTTTGTCGCCGGGATGGATGCCACACAGGGCAACGTCCAGCGCGTCTTTTACTTCCACCTCAGCGCTTTCATGGGCGCAGCGGTGGCCTTCAGCGCGGGGACGTTTGGCGGCATCGCCTACCTGCGCACCCATCATGTGAAGTGGGATACGCTGTCGTTGTCGGCGGTTGAGGTTGGCTTTGCGCTGTCCATCATCACGCTGGTGACCGGCATGGTGTGGGCCCGCCCCACCTGGAACACCTGGTGGACGTGGGATCCCCGCCTGACATCGGCGGCCATTATGGTGCTGACCTATGCCGCCTACTTCGTCTTCCGTGGCGCGCTCGAAAACCCTGAACGCCGCGCGCAATTCGCGTCAGTTTATGCCATTCTCGCCATCTCAACCATGATCTTCACCCTGGTGATCACGCGCATTCGCCCGGATACCATCCACCCGACCGTCGTAGGGCCCAGCGCCACCAACGCGCAGGGTTCCTTCTCCATGACCCCGAATATGGGCATGACGCTGGGCATCAACATCACCATCTGGATGGTGCTCATTACGCCCACACTGATCTGGTGGCGCATACGCCTTGAGGCGCTGCATCACCGCATCGACCAGAAACGCTATGAACTGACGACACACTGAGTCCCGCGCGCTTGCGTGATGACACGACACAGACTTTTTTGAATGTGACAGGAGA
>CAZQIJ010000250.1:0-7067 GCA_964592955.1 uncultured Anaerolineaceae bacterium | reverse complement strand
TATCGGGATTGAGCAGGTAGGCCGCGCAGGGAGCATCCGGGGACTCTGTGCCAAAGCCCGCAGCCCGCAGCCCCAGGTTATTGCTTCTTCCAAACCCCAGGTTTTCGGCGCTGACGATGCACCGCACCTGCGGGAAGGCTTTGGCGACGACATCCGGTGTGCCGTCTGCGGATGCGCTGTCTACCACGATGACCTCGGCCTGCAAGCCGCCCTGGTCGAGATCCGCAAGCAGTGTTCGCAGCGCATCCGCAATGAGCGTGCGCACATTCCACGTGACGACTATAACGGCAAGGTCAGCAGGCATACAGCGCGTCTTTCATCAGATAGGGTGCAGCCGGGTTCTCAAATCGGCCATCAGCCGGGTCTCCGGTTGTTTGCCCGAACATATTCTAACCTGAGTCATGACGGGTTATTCGTTGAGTGCAGCCAGATCGATACGCGTCCGCTCCAGGAAGGCTTCCAGCGGCTGGAATGCATCCGCCTCAACCGGCAGCAGCGCGTCGTGCGGCAGCAGCGCGTTCAGGGGTTCGCTGAAATCCGGCATACGTTCAGTGAGGGTCAGGCGCACACCCAGCTCGATATCTGTAGAAACCGTCATGACCGCGAACGGCAGCGCCGGAGACGCGTCTGCCAGCAGCGCAGCATCTGGCAGCGGTGTACCTTTGCGCACGCCGGTAGCTGCACAGGTGCCATCTTCCAGGGCCAGCAGCGCGGCAGCAGCGGATGGATAATCCACGATGGCAGCGGCGGCTGTGGGCAGGTCTATACCACCCTCCTTGTAGATGAGCAGGGGCATCAGCCAACTGTACAGATCGGTGACGCCTGCACGGCAGTACGTCCGTCCTGAGATCACCGATAGGCTTGCGGTGCCATAAGCGCGGCTCTGGACGATCTGCACCTCCAGGCCGGTAATAAGGTCTTGCGGCACGCTGTCCGCCTCCGGGGTCGCTTCGGCAGTTGCCACTACTGTTGCAGCCGCTTCGGCAGCATCGGACGTGGGAGCCGCTGCGGGCGATTCGGTGGCTTCGGCTGTCGCAGCCGGTTCAGCTTCTGGGGTTGCGGCGGCAGCGCGGTCTGCAAGCGCCGCTTCCGCAATTTCTGCCAGCACGGCGGCTTCGCTGCGTGCGACCTGCAAGACAGGGGTGCCGCAGTTCTGCGCCAGCGCTGCCGGGACCGTCAGCCCTTCCAGCCAGGCGACGGTGGGAAGTGCCGCGCGGGTACACAGCGCGGTGAGGGCATCAGAAGCCCGCGCCACCAGGACGACATCCACAGAGAGCGAGGTTTCGTTATAGATGGCAAGTTCGAGGGGCGCAGCATCCGGCGAATCCGGGTTCACAATCACCATCGTTAAAACTGGCGGTTCGTCGATCCCGTTAGGGGATACGGTGGTGCTCTGCTGCTGCCCGCCACATCCGGCCAGCAGCAGGGCCAGCATGGTGACGATCTGTCGCGTATTCATAGCGCGTGCTCCTGTTCTGCGTCCCGTATTTGGGTATAGCTTAATCGGAAACATCGGTCTCCGCAATCAGCACCGCGCGCACCCCCACACGATTGTTGCGCAAACTGACCTCCACGCCCTCGTGAATCAGCCCGGCGTAGCAGTTCTGTGGATTCTGGGTGGGTACGATTTCGGTAAGGCGCACCGCACCCCATACAATGACCCGCTGGCCCGGCAGAAGGTACAGATACGTGTTGTCGTTGCGCGGGTCGCTTTCACGGGTAAGAGTCTCCGCCGTCCCCAATGCCCAGCGCCAGGGATACGAATTCTCCGACGTATCACACTGTAATCCCACGCGCCACGCGCCAGGCTGCTCGAACTCCCCAAGTGCAGAGGACAACTGATCCTGCTGGTAAACCGTTCCGGGCGGCGGCCCGCTGGTACGGATGGGGGTGCTGCCGTAATTTTCGACCGTGAGCATAAACACCAGCAGATCACCCTGCGGCACGGTGATGCTGTTCATGTTGAGGTCTGTTGAACGGTCCGGTGGCGCAACAGGCTCCCCCAGGCCGCTTTCGAGCGACGAAAACATGCGCTCGTCGTAGGACATCGTGGTGAACAGCACGTCCGTACCCACACCCTGGCTGACGATTTCTGCCAGCGGCTTACCCCCTAGGCGCAGTGTGAGCGGCGCTTCGCGGACGACGCGCTGGCCCACTGCATCCTGAGCTTCGACCCGCACCACATAGGTTCCATCCGGGGGCGGGTCTGCACCCAGATCCACCCCTCCCTCATAGTCAAACTCATATCGCCCTGGTTCGCCGTCGTCGCGCCCGTCGATCACGGCTGAAATCGGCAGGCGTGTGTTGTTTTCATCAATCAGGTAAGCACGGACTTCGGCGGAGGTCGATACCGCCGTGTTGATCTGCACACGGTCGTTGATGCCATCCTGATTGGGGGTGAAATCCTGGGGAGACATCGTGAAATCCGTAATCAGGGGCAGGGGAACATTTCCCCCTTCCACCTGCAGGCTGCCGGTTTTTTCGTCGCGCTCGCTGCGCGATAACCCCTCGGCAGTCAGCCGCCAGGTGTAACTGCCATCCGGGATAAGGCGGCGTTCTACCGTCGCTTCAAGGCTTTCATCCTGCAAAAGATAGCCATCCACGACGCCGCTGAAGGCTACGCTGTAATCGCCCGCCGCCCGCTCCTGCGCCTGGCGAAAGTAAAACATCTGCCCGCCTTCGTTTTCCAGTGCCAGTGTCACGCGGGCGGCGCGGGCCAGCGTATAGTGAAAACTGGTGATGTCTGTGACACCATCGGCATTTGGGGTGATCGCGTCGTGTTCGAAGCTGGCCGCGCCGATGAGCGGCGCATTGGGGTCCAGAATCGTCACGCCTATCACCACGACGATAATCAGAACAGCAGCCAGCGCAGCCAGCGTTATCAGGATCGTTTGCCGCATAACCATTCCTCACTGTCAGGCTCGGCAGGACACCGATGCAGACTGTCATTTGACGCTACGGGGTGAAGTCTAACGGAGAGGAATCGGAACGACAAGTGCGGGATGCGAGACAATCGCTATAATAGCAGCAACAACAGCCATTCCAAACCATTTCAGTTCACAGTAGACGGACGAAGGCGACAGTGTCTTATGGTCGAAATTAAACCAATTACCGCAGAACAAACGCATATGCTGCGCCGCACAGTGCTGCGGCAGCCTGTGGAAAGGCTGCATTACCCGGGCGATGACGAACCCGGTACATACCATCTGGGGGCATTTGTCGAGGGAAAACTGGTCGGCACGGCCTCCATCTTCCGCGAAGCCCCGGCAGGTACGCACCAGGAGGATGCGTGGCGGCTGCGCGGTATGGCCACGCTGCCAGAAGTGCGCGGTCTGTATTACGGTGCGTCGCTGCTAGAGGCGATGCTAAAGTATGCACACGCCCAGGGCGCGGCGCTGATCTGGTGCAACGCTGGCATCAATGTGGCAGGCTTCTTCGAGCATTATGGATTTGAAGTGGTGGGAAACCCGCACGCGTTAGGCGGGGCGCTCAGCTATTACCTCGAGTATCGTGGGGAGGTGTTCGCCGGGTCAGCGGAGGGTTAACGCGCACGGTTTCGCCATCGAGATCCTGGGTGATGACGGGAAGTTCCAGCCCCACAGGCGCGGTAAGCGGCAGCGTGAAGTAGACCGCCGTCCCCACGCCTGTTTTGCTCTTGATGCGAATCGCGCCGCCGTGTGCTTCGATAATCTGCCGCGCGACATAGAGACCCTGCCCCATGCCGGGCACATGCAGGGTGCGTCCGTCTGTGGTGGTGGGGGTTCCACGATAAAACCGTGTAAAGATGGCTGGCAGATCTTTGGTGGAGATGCCGGTACCGTTGTCGCGGATGCGAAGCTGCGCAAGCCCGTTTTCTTCGCCGCGCACTTCCAGCGAAACGGTGCCGCCCGGCAGTGTGTATTTGATCGCGTTATCCAGCAGGTTGCCCACGGCCCAGCGCAAGCGGCGTTCGTCACCCAGGATGTACAGCCCTTTCTGCGCGATGTCCACTTGCAGGGTGATGTTGTTCCCCTGCGCCACCTGACGCCACTCATTGATGAGCGCCCAGACGAGCTTTTCCAGCAGCAGGGGGCGTTGTTCCCGCTGGAGACTGTGCAGGCTGATATTGGCGGTATCGCGGATTTCGACGATGATGCGCTGGAGCGCGACCGCGTGGCGGGTAACTTCCCGTGCGAAATCCGGCAGCAGGTCGCCGCGCACCTGCCCGCGCGCAATGTGTTCGAGCGGTTTCTGAACGTTCGTTTCGAGGTGGCGCAGCAGCGCTTCACGGATCCGCTCCTGGCGGACTTCCGCGGTAATGTCGCGCATCAGCACAACCGTTCCCAGGCGTGTTTCGCCCATCACGGCAGCCGCCTGGACGCTGAGCATGCGCCCGTCCAGCTCCATGACCTGAACGCTGCCAAGCGCGAAGAGACCTGGCATAATCGAAGGGCCTACAGTATCGGTAACGGCGGCGGTCAGTTCGTGCAGGCCAGCGCTGCGAAATACACGCTGTGAACCGAGCAGTGTGCGGGCATGGTCATTGATGAGCAGCACCCGGCCATCCAGATCCTGTACCACGACGCCGTCAGGCAGGGATTCCAGCACCGCCAGAAACCGCATGAGTTCCTGGCGCTTCTGGCGCAGGGCCTGGCGCAGCTCGTCATGTTTGTTCTGCGCATACTCTGCATACCTGTCGAGGGCTTCCCCAATCTGGCCGATTTCATCCGTTCCCTGCATCCCGGTGCGCGCTGTCCGCTGGCCAGAAGACAGCAGACGGGCGGTGCGGCGGATGCGATTCAGGCGTACTGTCCAATGGCTGACGACCACGAACAGCACGACGATCAGCGCGGCAGCGGCGGTGGCAGCCATAAGCGCGATAACCTGGCGGGCGCTGGGGCTGGCCGCAGGAAGCCGCAGGCTGAACACGTAAACCAGGCATACACTCGCGGAGAGCGTGAGTGTAAAGACCGGCAGCATGATACGCCAGCGAATGGAGAGGAAGCGTGTTTCGTCCATACCTTTAATTATAGCCAGAATGTTTTCCGCTGCGTTTGAAATTGGTGTGATTTTGTCGGCATGGTCGTGATGGGCAGAATTGCCAGCGAAACGCATGTATCTCGTAACTGGCGTGGAACGCTAAAGGTCGGTTAACCTATGCTTTACACAGCACCATTATCGTGCTGTGGGCCATTTATCCGTGCAGCCCGTGCGAACGGCGCGCTGTATAATACGCGTGGGCTGCACAGCAAGCAAAGGTGACACCATGTCTGCTAAACAGGTTCTGGCACGCGACCCCGCCAGTGGCCGCGCCGATCTGCACATGCATACGCGCATCAGTGATGGTGTGCCGACCATTGGCGCACTGCTGGCACATATTGCGCAGAACACCGCGCTTAATGTCATCGCGGTAACTGACCATGACCGGTTGGAAGCGAGCCTGTGGGCCTATGAACGCCGTCATCAGTACCCGTTCGACGTTGTGCCGGGGGTCGAGATCACCAGCATTCACGGCCATATTCTGGGGCTGTGGGTCACCCGGCCTGTGGCATCTGGCATGTCATTGGCAGAAACGGTAGCGGCGATCCACGAACAGGGCGGCATCGCGGCGCTGGCGCACCCGTTTCACGTCCATATGGGGCTGATTGCCCGCAGCGCTGTACTGTTTCTGCGCCGCCCGGAACTGCTGCTGGAAAGCGGCCTGGACGCGCTTGAGGCTCATAACGCAGGCATCCTCACGCCGGGCAGCAACCTGGCGGCACGGCGTTTTGCAGCCAGGCTGGGGCTTGCTGTACTGGGCAACAGCGACGCGCACACCTCAGGCGCGGTGGGTTCCGGTTGGACGGGTTTCGTGGGCAGCAGCGGCGACGATCTGCGCACAGCCATTCGCAGGCGGCAAACCCAGGCACATGGCGGGTCTTGGCCGCTGCCTGAATATGGCCGCTATGTGCGCGGCCTGGTTCAGCGCCGCGGGAAAGTTCAAGGCTCCGTTTCTTCTGAGCTGGCTCCTGAAGGTGAACTTTCCCCTGATGCACCGTAAAAGGTGGCCTGGCAGGTGGTCGTTTTTGCGGCCAACCTGGATTAGAATAACGGACAGCGTCGGTAAGCTGAAGTGACAAGCGAGAAGACAGATATGGCCGAAGAACGAAAAACCCTGGCACTGATTGCGCACGACGGCAAGAAGGCCGATATGCTGGCCTTTGCGATGCAGTACAAGCCAGTGCTTGAACGCTATAATCTGATTGCGACGAATACGACGGGCGATTTGCTGACTGCAAAAACCGGCCTGATCATCACCCGTATGCTTTCTGGCCCGCTGGGGGGGGATGCGCAGATCGCCGCACAGGTGGCCGAAGGGCATATCGAAGCGGTGTTCTTCTTCATTGATCCATTGGGCAAGCACCCACACGACCCGGATATCCAGACACTGCTGCGCATCTGTATCGCGCACGACGTTCCGCTGGCCACCAATGCCGCCACTGCTGCCTACATCATTTCGCCGCTGGCACTTTAACCCGCGACCTCAACCGCCTTCTCGATGCTTTTGGCGGGCGAAATGCCCAGTTGTTCGTCGATGACGATGCCGTTTTCGTCGATAACCCAGTGCGAGCGTATGACCCCCATAAATTTCTTGCCATACATCGAGCGTTCACCCCAGGCCCCCCATGCGTCGAGCACGCTGTGGTCGGGGTCAGACAGCAGATCGTAGGGAAGGTTTTCCTTCTCCTTCCATTTCTTGTTGTCTTTGGGTTGGTCTGGGCTGATGCCCAGCACAACCGCGTTGGCATTTTCAAAGCGCGGATAGTTGTCGCGCAGGCCGCACGCCTGCGTGGTACATCCGCTGGTACCGGCTTTGGGATAGGCGAACAGGATCACCTTCCTGCCGCGATAATCGCTGAGTTTCACCCGATTGCCGTCCTGTGTGGCAAGTTCAAAATCCGGGGCGGGCTGCCCTACCGTTGGCATATGCAAAAATCCTCTCTTGGTCCGTCGCTGCCCATTCTAACACGCGATGGCGCAACATGTGACCTGCTGCTGTTGGCGAATCCCCCTCACCCTAAATCCCTCTCCCACTGCTTCGCGGGGAG
>CAZQIJ010000249.1:0-7081 GCA_964592955.1 uncultured Anaerolineaceae bacterium | reverse complement strand
CGTTAGTACTGCAATACCTAAGAACCAATCAACTGCTCTACATCCCCCACACCCAGTATCCGTGCTAGCGCTGTATTGCAAAAGACGACTGTGCCATCTTCGGTAACACGGTAAACACCGATGGGCAACTGGTTTGTTAGAGAGCGATACTTAGCCTCGCTCGCTTCCAGCGCTGCCTGCGCCTGTTTGCGCTCCGTGATATCCGTGATGCTGCCGCGAATGTGCAGGCTGCCAGACGTGGGCAGCAGCAGCAGGCGCATTTCACAGGGAATGGTCGTGCCGTCCAGGCTGTGGTACAGCCATTCAAAAACCGGGGTAGACCCGGAAATCGCCTCCTGGATGTAGTGCCGCATCGCCATTGCGGAGCGTTTGCCATCAGGCTGCGACACGGGGCTGAAATCCAGCAGACCATGCTTGAGGAAGTCCTCGCGGGATAGCCCGAACATCACCAGGACGTTCTTGTTGGCGTCGATGAAACGTTCAGTTTTGGCATCGAAGACCACGATTGCCTCTGGCGCATGTTCCACCAGTGCCCTAAAGCGCGCTTCGCTTTCCCGCAGCGCCAGTTCTGCCCGCTGGCGTTCCGCAATCTGTTCCTGCAGCACAGCGGTGCGTTCGGCCACACGTTGTTCAAGGCTGTCGTTGGTGCGCTTCAGCGCTTCCACCGCCAGTTTTCGTTCTGTGATATCTGTGGCCACACCGACGACCGACCATTTGCCCGGTGCCAGCCGCTTAACCTGCACCTCTTCATACAGCCAGCGTATTTCGCCATCTGCCCGGCGGCTGCGAAATTCCTGCGAAAACCCGCTCTGGTTGTTCCTCACTGCGGTGTGCGCCGTCTGTTCCACCATGGCCTTATCTTCGTCTACGATGCTGCGCTCCCAGGCCTGAAAGTAGGTTTCGCCTTCTTTAATGTCCAGCGGCAGAAAGCGCATCGATGCTGCTTCGCTGCTGACCGCGCAGTTCCAGTGAAGACTGTCATCTTCCAGTTGATCCACAGTGGCATACCACAGCAGGCAGTTCGCGCCCATAATGACATGGAGCAGGCGTTCCTGGGTGCCGCGCAGTTCGGTGATATCGCGGTGGACACCGATCAGCCCTACCAACTGACCATCCTGTTCGCGCAGCGGAACTTTTGTGACCAGAATGCGCCGGTTGTGGCCGGTCTGTATATCCTGCACTTCGTAATTCACCAGCGGCTGCCCTGTTTCCAGAATGCGGCGCTCGGTGCGCAGCGCTTCGTCGGTGCCTTCCGGGTAAAGCAGCGGCGACTGGCTGATTTCGAGAAGTTCCTCGGCTCGCTCATCCGGCGCTTTGCCCAGGCGTGCCAGCAGCGGCGCATTGGCCAGAACCACATGCCCGTCAAGATCCTTGACGTACACTTCATCAATCAGGTTGTCGATTAACGTCCGCAGGCGATTACGTTCTTTGGCCAGCGCGTTTTCGACCATCCGCCGTTCCTCGACCTGTTCTTCAAGATAGGCATTGGTTAGGGAAAGCTGTTCTGTTCGATGCGCAACGCGCTGTTCAAGGGATCCGGCGTGAAGTTGCGCTGCGCGGTATAGGTTCGCATTGCGAATGGCAATGCCGACATGGTGGGCAAAAGCGTGCAGCGCCTCTGCGTTCTGCCGCGTGAAGTGCCCTGCTGCGCTGCTGTCCAGATTAATGAAACCGATCACCGCATCCTCAACGATGATCGGCGCGCCGATATAAGACCGTATGCGTCCCTTGTCACCGCTTGTAATCCATTCGACATAATTGGCGGTATCGGGTATGCACAACGCCTGGCGGTTCTGGTAAATCCAGTTCAGGCTGGGCACCTGCTCTACGACGATTTCTGGCCCGGAAATCTGAGCGGCATGCAGGTTCGCATCGTAGCCGTGCGACCCGATGATCCTGGCGCGCCCGTCCTCGATCTGCATGATGTTGGCCGCCTCGCACGGGACCACCGTCTGCACATATTCCAGGATGCGTGACAGCACCAGTTCAAGCTCAAGGGTGCTGTTTACCGCCGCCGATGACCGCGACAGCGCTTCCGCCAGAATGCGCTGCTGGCGTTCGGCTTCCTCCATCCGCCGCCGCTGGCTGATGTCGCGCACAAAGTTGAGCAGTGCATAGCGGCCTTCAAAGTCAATGATGCGGCTGCTAACCTCAACCGTAATCTGTGAACCGTCCTTGCGGCGGTAAATCTGTTCGTAAATCAGGCGTCCGCTGCTGGAAAGCTCGTGCAGTACCTGGTCTTCACGCTGCCGATCCTGCGGCACGACAATGTCATCCAGCGACATCGTCAGCAGTTCGTCGTGGGCATAACCCAGCCAGCGTGATGCAATGCGATTTGCGTCTGCCACCCGGTGAGACTGGCCATCAATGATGAGGATTGCATCGTTGGCTGCATCAAAGAGGTTACGGTAGCGTTGTTCGGTTTCGCGCAGCGTGGATTGCAGGCGGAACTGCCCATGCCGCATCTGCGTACCAACCTCCAGCAGCATGCGAATGCGGCGCGATAGAAGGTTTGCAGAGGTGGGCCATGAGAGGCAATCATCGGCTCCCGCTTCCAGCGCTGTGTCGATCACCACCGGATCTGGCGGATCTGCGATGAACAGCACGCTTGCCTGAGCATACTGTTGGCTGAAGTGACCGTGTGGAAGCTGGCTTGTGATGACGAGGTCTGCCGTTTCGCCGCTGCTGACGTACAGGCAGGCCTGGTGCGTGAGGGCCGCTTGGATGAGTGCGGCGTTGGCAGAGTCCGTATTCAACAGAATGCGAGGAAGAGGTGAGTCCATCATGATTATCAGCCAGCACGTTAAATGCGGATTGAGAACAGTGTACCACACAAGCACAAAGCCCTACAAATCAACTGACTAACGATACTATGTTTATCGGTTAGGCGACCTTCTTAATGGCGCAGGGATCTGTGGCGGCCTTCACGATTGCGGTTCTGGTGTCACCTCTGGGGTAATCTCATTCGCGCCAACTGCCGGGTCAAATGTGAAGACACCGCACTGCGAAAGCTGTTCGTCGTAAAGCGCCAGCAGCGCCTCATCTGAGATTTCGATCCGGGTTGCAAGGTCACGCCCTGGGGACAGAAATTCGAGCGCTGCCGGGCAGTTACCCAGTTCGGCCTGGGTCCGTCCCGCCCAGTAAAAGTGGTATGGGCTTTGGCTGCCGCCATCGACCGCCCTGGCAAAGGACTCGGATGCGCCGGTAATATCTGCCTGCTGGTACTGCACCCGGCCCAGCTCGTAGTTGCAGTTGCTGTGATCCGGCACAGATGCCACACAGCGGTTCAGGACCGTGGCCGCCTGGTTGAGATCCCCCAACTGGCGGTAATAGTACCGCCCCAGTTCATAGAGAATCAGTGGCGTATCGGGGTTGCGATCCGACAGCTCGCGCAGCAAGGCAAGGCCGCTCTCCGTATCCTCCAGGCGGTAGATGTACTCGTTGGCGAGCACCACACCTGCGTCAATCATGCCATTGGAGCGATCGTAAGCGATTTCGAGATCCTCGCGCGCCGCCTCGAAATTCTCAAAGGTGACGAGCGGCGTAAGGTACCCCCGCACGTAATGGGCCTCATAATTGTCCGGGTCCTCTTCCAGAGCCCGTTCGACCTCGGCCAGCGCGCGGTTACCCATCCCCGCTTCAAAGTAGGCTATCGCCAGAAAGGCCCGTGCCCGCGAATGGGCAGACGGGTTATCTCGACTGAGCTCGAGCGCGTGCAGCCCGCTGGCTATCGCCTCGCCGTGCTGCCCGGTCAGCGCGAGCGCCAGCGCCCGAATGGCCCATGCATCTGACGAAAAAGGATTGGCCGTGACCGTGTTCTCGGCGGCGATGACCGCTTCGGACAAACGATCCTGCATGATCAGCCCGCGCGTATACTGGTAATAGACATCAACGCGGTTCGGGACGGCACTCAGCGATTCTTCATAGAGCCGTACCGCGTCCTGGAATAACCCCTGACTCCACGCGTTCTGCGCACGCAGCAGAATGCTGGAGGCATCGCGCGTGGGGGTGGGGGGTGGAGCCTGAATGGTCGCAACCGTGTTTGCAGCGTCTTCAACCATCGTGTTCATCCAGGTATTGATCACTGGCGCGAGCACGGTGCGGTTTTCGTAGATGCCGATCCCTACCACAATGAGCAGCGGCACCACGATCCAGAACAGCAGACGCCCTACCCGGAGGCCTCGCCGCCGGTTATTACGGTATCGCCGCGTATTCAGATACATTGATCAGTTCTCCACAGTCGCTTCAGGTGTAATTTCCGGTGTGAGATCAAAAACAGGCTGCGGCAGATCATCCGGCGGCAGCGCGCCACGATACGCGATGCAATCGCGCGATACAAGACCTAACCCCTGGCGTACATCGTCGATGATTTCCACATCCTGGCTGCTCTGTGCCAGTACCAGTGACCGTTGCAGGATGGTCCAGGCCTGGTCGCAGTTGGCCGGGTCGCCCTGTTCCCCCACCAGCAGCCTGTCAGAATACAGGTAGTAGTGCGACAATCCCAGGCGATACAGACATTCCAGGTTATTCGGATCTGCGTCAATACATGCCTGAAAGGACTGTCTGGCCCCTTCGAAATCCCGGTAGGGTTCGCTGTATCGGATCATGCCAAGCCGAAACTGGGCGGGAACGAGGGCCGGGTCGGCACGCACAGCATCCTGGCAGTAACCCAGGCCTGTATCAAACTGGCCGATCTTGCGGTAGGCATCACACAGTCTCAGCAGTGCGCGGGCGTTGCCGGGTTGAAGCCCTAACACCTGGGTATAGAGGTCAATCGCTTCCTGATCGCGGTCAGCGCTGAGGTATTGTGCTGCCAGTTCCATCATCAGCAGCACGTTGCCTGGGTTCAGGCTCAGCGCGATTTCAAGCTGTTCCGTCGCTTCATCATAGGCTCCGGCGAAATTCAGTGTGTAGGCATAGGTGCGCAGTACATCGGTATTCAGCGGGTCAAGCTCCACCGCGATTTCGGCATTCTCAAGCCCGGCGGGGATATTCCCAATGTTGGCATAGGCACGCGCCAGCACCGCATACAGCGGGGCGTAACTGCGGTCTACCTCTAAACCGGCCAGCACCACCGGAATCGCGCCAGAAGCGTCGCCTTCCCATACGCGCGCCCGCGCCTTCAGTGTGTAGCCTCGCGGGTCAAAGACGTTGAGCGCAATTGCGCGGTCACCCAGTTCGACGGCCTGCGCGTAGTCCGCCAGTTCTATCAGGATCAGGCCGTATTCATACATGATATCAATATCGTCCGGGCGTTGTGCCAGTGCGCGCTCAAACTGGTCAGCCGCGTGCGCCACCTCACCACTGAGGTAGGCATTCATGGCACCGTTGGCCAGGTCAACCGCCGACAGCGTCGGCTGTGGTGCCATGCCCATCGCTTCGAGCGCGGCGGTTTCCAGCCGGTCACGTTGGGTAAACGCCAGCAGCATCAGTCCTCCCAGCACCACACCAACCCCAAAGATCAGACCTCGCCTGCGCCGCCGCCGCTGCGCAAAAAACGGCTGAGAATAGTCGCGTCGTATCTGCATCACCCGTACCCTTTGCGCATCCCTGCCTACAAGCCACCGATGGGCGTTGGCGGAATGATGGTGGGTGGAATGGTGGTGGGGGTCGGAATGCTGCGGTAAGCTGGGCAGTAAATGCTTTGCGTAACGTTAAACAAGCCTGTGTTGATGGTGTCTATGGTTTCCGGTGCTTCTTCGCCAGCAATGGCACGTTCACGGGCCTCGGTTAGGACCTCCCAGGCTTCGTCACAGTTGGCCAGCCAGTAATGGGCCAGGCCGCGCAGTGACCAGCACTGGATGTAATCTGCGCCAAGTTCTGCACACCGTTCAAACGACTCAATAGCGCCTTCATAGTTGCGGCGCGAATATTGTGCAGTGCCCAGTGCGCCGTAGGCCGCGCCGTAATTCGGATCAATTTCCAGGGCGCGCAAACAGTAAACTTCCGCCTTTCCAAAATCTGCATACTGTATCGCCTGGTATGTTTCGCACAAGCGCAGATTGGCACGCGCTTCTTCTGCCGAGCTGGTATTCATTTCATTGATAACATGTTCGTAAATGGCGATGGCCATCTCGGGTCGATTAGTACGCAGGGAGCGATATTCCCCTGCCAGTTGAAAAAACGCTCCGGTCAGGTTGGGGTTGATGGCAATCGCCTGCTCGTACTGCGCGATCGCTTCCTGATAGCGCCCGGTGAAGGTCAGTGGAACGGCGTAGGCGCGGCGCACTTCACCATCCATAGGGTCAAGCTCCACCGCACGCGCCCCGGCATCCAGCGCGGCCTGGTAGCGCCCGATGTTGGTATAGGCGATGGCCTGTGCCCCATAAAGCGGCGCGAAGGTGTTGTCTATAGCGGTTCCCGTCACTGCGGTGGTGACAGCAGTATCAGGGGCAGACCAGGCCAACGCGTTGGCCTTCAGCGCATAGCCGCGCACATCGTTGGGATCCGCGCCGAGCGCCCGGTCAGCAATCACCGCAGCTTCGTCATAATTCCCCATCTCAATCAGCACCCGGCCATACTCGTACAGATAGGCTACATTCTGAGGCTGCTGCTGCACCGCGCGCAGCAGCGCCGCACTCGCCCCATCCAGATCACCTGCACGGAACTTCTCTGCCCCTTCCCGCGCATAGGCGCTGGCGTATGGCGTTGCAGGCGGGGCCATCCCCACGGCTTGCAGCGCAGTGACCTGCAAATCTGCATAGCGCGTGGTTAACAGAAACACAAAAGCAGAAATCACGACTGCTTCAATCAGCATAATCAGCAGGATTCGCAGCCCATGACTACGGCGTTTTCTGCCATAGAGTGAATAATCACGTCGAATCTGCATAGTCCACCTTCGGAACAAGTTGACATCGTCATGATTCAGTATAGGGACTCAGCGCACGAAAATCTACCGGGGATTGTGCCTGAGGGCAGCAGTGTCTTTGATCGTGGCGTTGGCCGCGTAGCTACGCGACAGCGGAATTGAGCGGGGCGACCCGGCGGATCACCCGGACTGCGAACCGACATCAGAACAGCAGTTACGTATCGACCAGAACCCGTACATTCAGCTTCCAGCCCACATACAACGCGTGCAGAA
>CAZQIJ010000248.1:0-7107 GCA_964592955.1 uncultured Anaerolineaceae bacterium | reverse complement strand
GGTGGGCTCGATGGGCGTAAACGTGCTGGTGGGCGCAATGTCGGTAAAAGTCGCGGTCGGCGGGATGGGCGTAAACGTGCTGGTGGGCGGGTCGAGAATCGTCACAGCGCGCGTGACTGTCGCGCTGACGCCGCCGGGCGCGGTAACGGTAAGCCGCACGTTATACACCCCGCCAGCGTTGTAGAGCGAGGCCGGGTTGGGCTGCGTGCTCGTATCGCCGTTGTCGAAATCCCAACTGTAGGTGAGCAGCCCCGGCCCGGTGTAGGTGGTCAGGTCCGTAAAGCTGACCGTCACGGGCGCGGTGCCAGGATTCGGCGCGGCGCTGAACTCTGGGACGAGGGCTGCCACCGTGATGGCGTTGGAGAACTGCGAGGTGCTGCCGCTGGCATCGGTGGCCGTCGCCGTGAGGATGCTGCCCGCCGCCGCGCCTGCCACCGCCGTCTGCTGCACCCCGGCGGCGAAGCTGCCAGCCTGCAGGAACGTCTCGCCCTCGCCGAACCCGCTCGGATCGGCGGCGCTGCTGCTGAAGAATTCGACCGTGTGGACCCCGGCGCTGCTGAAGCCGACCTCGGTGCGGGTGCCGCCATCGTCCGTGATGCTGAGCGCGTTTATCAGCGTTGGGGCCGCGATGCCGCCATTGGCGACGCCGTCCGGCACCAGGTCAATACCCAGCGCGGTGTTGTCTGCGATGCTGTTGGCGGTGATGCGAATGCGCTGCGCATCGCTCACGGTCACGCCATCCCCGCCGTTGGTGGTGATGAGGCTGGCGCGCACCGTGCTATCGGTGGTGGCCGCGCCGCTGAACGTCACGCCGTCGGCAGCATTGCCCTGCGCCGCGATTCCGTCCAGGATGGTGCCTGTGGCGTCGTCCACCAGCACGCCGCTGCCGCCGCTGCTGGAATAGCTGCCACCCGTGAA
Organism: uncultured Anaerolineaceae bacterium; assembly: GCA_964592955.1. Taxonomy (GTDB): domain Bacteria; phylum Chloroflexota; class Anaerolineae; order Aggregatilineales; family Phototrophicaceae; genus CAZQIJ01. Next base: position 6,189 of record CAZQIJ010000248.1, on the reverse strand, counting down.
GGTCGTATCGGTCGCGCCGCCGGTAACGCGCGCCGCGCTGCCGCCGCTGCTGGTGGTGCTGCCGCCGGTGAAGGTCGTATCGGTCGCGCCGCCGGTAATCAGCGCGCCGCTGGTCGCCACGCCGCTGAGGGTCAGATTGCTGACGGCGGTTGCGTCTGCCCCGTCCACACGCACGCCCACATCCGCCGCCGTAATGGTGGCGTCGCGGATCGCGTTACCCAGCGCGCCGCCGTCCACGCGCACACCCACCGGCGACCCCGCGATGCTGGTGGCACTGCCAGCCACCGTGTTGGTAATGCCGCCGCTGATCGTCACGCCGCTGACGGCGTTACCGCTGATGAGGTTATCCGTCAGGACGTTATCGGTGGCGGCCCCACCCAGCGCATTGACGAAGATCCCGTGACGGCTGTTCAGAAAGACCCGGTTGGCGGTGATCGTGCTGCTGTTCGCCCCGCTGGTGAGGGTGACGCCGTCGGTCAGGTTAGAATAGATCAGGTTATTGGGGCCGATGGTGTTGGTGTGCGCCTGGTTCTCGATCACGATCCCGGCCCCGTTGGGCAGCGGGACGAACGTGTTTTCGGTGCCGATGGCCGACGTATCGACACTGTTCTGGCGCGTCTCGCTGGCGGGTGGCGTAGCGCCGCCGATGCCGCTGATGCGAATGCCAGCCCCGCCGTTAAAACCGGCCAGCGTGCGCCCCAGCACACCGGTCACGCGCGTGTTATTTGCGCCATTGCGGATGTGGATGCCGTCGCCATCGTGCCCGTAATCGGTGGAATCAGAAAGCAGCGCGCCGCTGGTAACATCCTGCAAGGTATTGCCCGCGCCCCCGTCAATGACGAAGCCGCTCCCCAGGCAGTTGATGATGGAGACCCCCGTGATGGTGTTATTCGACCCGGTGATGGTCAGGCCATCGGTGGCGGCGTCGGCACAGTCCAGCACCACGCCGTTACCGTTCAGCGTCACGCCGCTGGCGGTCAGCGTGGGCAGCGCGGGCAGCGTCGTGATCGTAATCGTGCCCACCGTTACGGTGATGTCTGTCGGCGGCAGTGCCCCGCAGTCCGCGTTGGCCGGTGCGCCGTTGGCCAGCAGCAGCGCCTCGCGCAGGCTGCAAAACCCGTCTGCGGCGGTATCGTCTGCGGCGGTATCCACCGTGACGGCCTGCGCAGCCGCAGGTCTCACAAACAGTGCCAGCCCTGTTATGATGGCAGCGGCCAGCAGGAGCAGTGTCGGCGAGCGATGATGGCGATGCATGGCAAGTCCCTTCACCCGGATAATCAGACGAATGCCGTAAGCCCCCTGCCTTCTGGCATGGGCATAGAAAGCGTACTTGCGTTTTTCGCATATCGCAACTGATTCAGTTGCTGTTGGTCAAGAGCGTTGTGCGCGGGTTTGCCCTCACCTCCCGCGCCTGGCCGCGCAGTGACAGACGGTAGGGGGATTCCCGGTGAGGGCCATTACGCCTCAACAGCGATGGCGCAGCAGTCACACACGGTCGGTGCGCTCAACGCGCTGTTGGCGGTACGAAACGTAACGCTTCGGCTGCGACAATGCTTCACATTGTAACACACCCGCTGCATGTGCGTGCGGCATTGGGGTATAGCCTCAGGACTGTTGCAAAGGCGGGCACGGCAGCCCGTGCCCCTACAGCGTCTGGGGTTTTTTGCGTACTTAACTGCGCCGGGGTGGAGCAGTCACCAGAGGACTTATGGAACTGGTGCTGTTGGCGAATCCCCCTCACCCTAAATCCCTCTCCCACTGCTTCGCGGGGAGAGGGACTTACAAAAGCGTTTTTCTCCCCCTCTCCTCAACTTGTTGTGGGAGAGAGGGCGGGGGGTGAGGGCAAAACGACGCACAAATCAATTGACCAACAACATCTGGAACACGCATATCAGATACAACCCCTGTAGGGACGAAGCCGGCCTCGTCCGCCCCAAAATCCGGCGGATCTAAAATGGGTTGATCCATGAGCAGCGACGATGAACGACGCGTAATGATCGCCCATGTATATTTGAAGCGCGACGCAATCCAGACACAGATCAATCGTCAGCCTGGCCTTCCGCCCACAATCCCGCCCACGTTTGCGCCTGGAGAACAGCCCACCATCAACACGCCGAACCGCACCCTGCCCAACACCACACAGGCAAACAGCGGCAAATTCCTGTAGAATCCGCACATAAGCAGGAACAAGGCCGATTTCGATGAGCGAGACATTCTACAGGGACATTGCCCCCGTCCATCACATCCTCGATATCACCGACCCGCGCCATTATCATGACGTGCCCGATGACTGGCACATCGCGCTGACCGATGTCATGGGTTCAACGCGCGCCATCCAGGAAGGCCGCTATAAAGAGGTGAACGCCATCGCCGCCGCCTCCATTACCGCCCTGATGAACCAGATGCCCCACATCGACCTGCCGTTTGTGTTTGGCGGCGATGGCGCAACCGTGCTCATCCCCCCTGGCACGCTGGATCTGGCGCGCGTGGCCCTGCTGGCGACCCGGCAGCGCGCCCAAACCATGTTTGGCCTGGCGCTGCGCGTGGGGCTGGTGCCCGTGCGGGTGGTGCTGGATGCCGGTTACCGCATCCGCGTGACGCGCCTGCACGTCTCTGAAAATTATCAGCAGGCCATCTTTTCTGGCGGGGGAATCAGCTATGCCGAACGCCTGCTGAAAGCGCCAGACGGCCAGTATCTCATCGCAGAAGACGGCGCGTATGAGGCAGATTTCACCGGCTTCGAGTGCCGCTGGAGCGAGGTCACAGGCAGGCACAGCGAAACGCTCAGCGTCATCGTCAGCGCCACAGATGCAGACCCCAACCGCACCTACCGCGAGGTGCTGGAAAGCATCGAACACATCTATGGCGATCCCCCACAGCGCCACCCGCTGACGGTGCGCAGCCTGCGCCTCAACCTGCTGCCGCACAACTTCTACATCGAGGCCAGGCTGCGCTTTAACCAGAACAGTCTGCGCAGGCTGTGGATTCTGGCGCGCAACACCGTCATCGCCGGCATGGCCATGCGCCTGGATATCGGCGGGTGGGGCCGCTATAAACGCCTGCTGGTAGAGGCGTCTGACGTGGAGAAGTTCGACGACACGCTGCGCATGGTGATCTCTGGCAGCGCAGCCCAGCGCGAGCGGCTGGTGGCAGCCCTGGACGCGCTGCACCGGCAGCGGCGGCTGGTGTATGGCGTCCATGTGACCACGCGCGCCCTGGTTACCTGCCTGATCTTCGATTACTTCGGGCGTCAGGTGCATTTTGTGGACGGCGCAGACGGTGGCTATGCGCTGGCCGCCAAAGCCATGAAGAGCCAGTTGCAGGCGCAGCAGCCCCCACCGTGACGGCGCATCACACGTCCGCGATTCTGGCGCGCTCGCGCAGCGTGTCTGCCATGTGGCGCAGGTTCAGCGCTGGCTCTATGCGCAGGATGGCGAGCAGCACGCTGGTCAGGCGCTCATACACGCGCAGCGCGTCTGTCAGCCTGCCTGCGTCGGCATACAGCCGCATACACTGCACCGCGAAATCCTCGCGCAGCGGCAGCGCGGCGGCAGCCTTCAGGTAATACAGCAGCGCCTCGTCTTTGTCGCCGCGATCTTCCACCAGGGTGGCCAGCGCCGCCAGCGCCTCGCCATACGTCTGCGCGATTTCGCCCTGCCGCACTTCCACCCAGGGCATGGGCGATCCGCTAAGAAACGGCCCATGATACAGGCTTAGCGCGCGCCGCAGCAGTGCTTCGGCCTGCGCTGGCGCTGCAACTTCGCTCTCCTGCACCAACTGCGTGAACCGCGTAACGTCATACACGATCTGCACCTCAGGCGCGATGCGGTAATAGCCAGACCAGAACACGGTGAGGTCCGTCCCCAGCACTTCGTTGATCTTGCGCTTGGTCACGTGGAACACGTTTGTCGCCTCGCGCGCCGTCATCTTGGGCCAGAAGCGCTGGAAGATATCCCCCCGCGTCGCCAGCCCGCGATCCACAAGGTAAAAAAAGAGCGCCCTGGGCAGGGCACCGTCCCAGGTGTTCAAAGGTCTTCCGTTTAGGCTGGCGCTGCCCACCCCCAGCGCATGAACTTCCAGCAGCAGCTCTGTGCCGCTCATGCTGCCGTAATCGGTAAACATCAGTTGATCATCCACAGGGATAAACAGGGTGGCGGCCCGCAGCGCGGGGTCCTCAATCAGCGGTGCGGGGATCGCCCGGCTGAAGATCACGATGCGTGCAGCGGTCTCGCGCAGCAGCATGTGCAGCAGCGCCGTCAAAGCCTGCCCTTCTGCGTCGTCGCAGTCATCCAGAACAATCACGTCGGGTGTGCCGTCTGTTTGCGCCAGGATTTCGGCGGTCACCAGGTCGATGAGCGACAGGCCAGGTTCCGCGCGGGTATTCAGCCTCACATACACAGGCGCGCTGCTGTGCAGCAGGTGATGCAGCAGGTACGGCTTATTGCCATATTTTGGGTTGACGCCAATGAGCCGTTGTATCGATGCGCCCTGGGTGAGCTGCGCAAGCGCCAGCGCGTCAAGAAAATCCGGCATACAGCTTTTCCTTAGTGTTTCGCAGTGTCTGGTAATGACGTAAGTAATACTTTGCTAGTGCTCGCTGTCTTATGGTCCCTAATTATAACTGCAAATGTAGGCAGATGCCTAAAGACTAATCCAAATCGTGTTAATTTCATAGCATGGAAACCCATAGCATCAAGGCTTTTGCACAGTCACCAGCGGCAGGAACATTCACCCAAGGCGACATGGACACTCATCCAAGGCGGCGGCCACCCAAGGCGGCGCGAACGGACCGCCTTTTAGTGGGACACGGGCACGTCTACCCACTTCAGGGGGGTGTATGGGCGGTATGCTGACAGCCAGATACGTGCCAGCGGATTGGTTCCTTTGGCGCGAAGACTCTGCCAATCGCTGCACGCTTCTGATTGGCAACAGCCCTGCCCACAGCATTATTACGTATTGCGATTGCTGCCACCCTCTGCCGCCATTTGTGCAGAACTGGATAAGCCGGATTGTGAGTAACGCACAGTAATTGTAACACGGTTTGTTAAGAGATAATAGACGCAGATGCATAAAGAAGATAGCTCCATGATCACGAATCAGCATATATGGCACGCCGCAGGCTGCCGCCGCACCCGCGCCCTGTTGAAGCCCGGCCAGAATCAGGCATAATGGTGTGGTACCTACCCGATCCAGTTTTTGAGGTCTTATGAGCCATATCCATAATATTATCAACGTCCACCTGATGCAGCCGGCTGTGGTGACAATCGGCGTCTTTGACGGCGTCCACCGGGGGCACCAGTATCTTATCCGGCGGTTGGTGCAGGAAGCGCGCCAGCATGACCGCCTCTCCGTCGTCCTCACCTTTTTCCCTCACCCGGATGTGGTGCTGCGCAGCCTGGAGGGGCGCTATTACCTGATGTCCCCCGAAGCCCGCGCCGAAGAGATCCTGAAGCTGGGCGTAGATATGGTGGTGACGCACCCCTTTAACGACCAGGTGCGCCAGATCCGCGCGTCTGAGTTCGTGAACCTGCTCATTTCGCACCTGCACATGCGCGAGCTGTGGGTGGGCAAGGATTTCGCGCTCGGCCACAAGCGCGAGGGCGACATCAAATTTCTGCGTCAGTATGGCTTCACACACGGCTATGATGTGCAGGCCATCGAGCTTGTGCAGGCGGATGACGTACACGCGATCATCAGCAGCACCATGATCCGCGAATCGCTGGAGCTTGGCGAGGTCGAACAGGCGGCAGAATGGATGGGGCGTCCGCACAGCATGAGCGGCGAAGTGGTGCGCGGCGACCAGCGCGGGCGCACCATCGGCTTCCCAACGGCCAATATCGCCGTGTGGCCAGAACAGGTCATCCCGGCCAAAGGCGTGTATGCTGGCTGGGCCACGCTGGGCAGCGAGCGCTTCATGGCCGCGACCAACGTCGGCGTGCGTCCCACGTTCGACGGCGCAGGCACCCTGACGGTTGAATCGTACCTTTTGGATTTCGACCGCGACATCTACGGCAAATCGCTCACCGTCACGTTCGACCGGCGGCTGCGCGGCGAACAGAAGTTCAACGGCATTGATGAACTCATCGCGCAGATCCGCCACGATACCGAACAAACCCGCGCGCTCCTCAGCGTGGATCCAACGGCCTGAGCCTGGTCCCCTGGTTGTTAGCGATACGCTGTAGGGGCGCG
>CAZQIJ010000247.1:0-7111 GCA_964592955.1 uncultured Anaerolineaceae bacterium | reverse complement strand
TAAGACTTCAGAAATCCACACCCTGGCCGAAGTACTGGAGCAGACACGAAGCCGATTACAGCGCACCCTCAAGGAACTCTCTGAGGCAAAAGCGTGGTCAGATGCGTTAATTCAGTCCGTGATTGAAGGCATCATCACCTTTGATGTTGATGAGCGTATTGTCTTTTTCAGCGAAGGCGCGGCACGGATCACCCACATCACCCCCGAACAGGCTGTTGGGCAGAATATCAATACCGTACTTCAACTGGTAGAAGGTGAGTTATTTGCGGATTTTGTCCCACCTGTGGGTGGGCGGCGCAGCGTTGTGCTTCAGACAGCACAAGGAGAACCGATCACCATTGCTATCACCCGCGCCCGCCAATCAGAAGCCGGGCAAACCACGATTGTGCTGCACGACATCACTGAAGAAACCCAACGGCGCAGTTTGCAAGCCTACTTTCTGGCGCATGTCTCGCACGAGTTCCGCACACCGCTGGCCGGGATGAAAGTCTCAATTGAGCTGCTGCTGGAAAATGTCCGACATCTTTCTGCCGCCGAGTTGGACGAACTGCTCAATTCCCTGTATCTGAGTATTTCCAGCCTGCAAAACCTGATTGATAATCTGTTGGAGAGTAGCAAGATCGAGGCGAGTCATTTTTCACTGCGTCGCCAACCTGTACAGATCAATCAGGTTCTAAGTGATGCGCTGCGGCTGGTGCAGCCATTCCTGAACCGCCGTCACCAGACCTTGACGCTGGATCAGCCGTTGACACTGCCGCCGCTGAATGCCGACACAACTCGACTAACGCAGGTACTGGTCAATCTGCTATCTAATGCCAGCAAATACAGCCCCATGCACAGCCCGATTGACCTGCTGATCGAAGCTCGTGAGGATGTGTTGTATCTCGCAGTGGCAGATCGCGGGCAGGGTATCCCACCAGAACAGCGGGAAAGCGTCTTTCGACAGTTTGTGCGTTTGGGCAACGAAACCTCGTCAGAGTACAGCAGCGGTCTGGGACTGGCGGTGGTAAAAGCAATTATTGAAGCACATGGTGGACAGGTCGGGGTCGATTCACGGGCGGATGGTGGCTCGGTATTCTGGTTTACCCTGCCGATCAAGGAGGTCGTTACCCCATGAAAGTATTAGTTGTTGATGATGATCTGGTGCTGGCGGATGTGATCTCATTCACGCTGCGTCGCGCTGGATTTGAGGTATTGCTGGCTCATGATGGCATCACGGCTATCGAACGATTTCATGCTGATACTCCATCAATCATCGTGCTTGATCTGGAACTGCCACGCAAGGATGGCTTGACCGTCTGCCGCGAGATTCGTGCCGTGTCGGATACGCCCATTATCATGCTCACCGTGCGCGATGGGGATGAGGATGTCATCAAAGGGTTAGGCTTAGGTGCAGATGACTACATCACTAAGCCCTTCAGTCCGGCACAATTGGTGGCACGGACGCAGGCTGTGTTACGCCGCACCGGACGCGATACCCTGCCGCGCCAACTGACGTTTGCTGGATTGACCCTCAACCCCGAACGCCATACTTTATCTCAGGTCGACAACGAGCCTGTTCAACTGACTCAGCTTGAATTTAAGCTGATGGAAACACTGGTGCTAAACAGTGAACAGGTCTTACCCACCAACACCCTGATTGACCGTGTGTGGGGGCCAAGCGGTGGGGATAAAGCCATGCTCAAGCAGTTGGTCTACCGTCTGCGCCGTAAGCTGGAAAATGAAGGCAGTACCGCATTTATTGAAGCTATTCCGGGGATCGGTTACGCGCTCATGCAGCGCACGTGAAATTGTAACCATTTTGTGACCACTCTGTACCACCCCTTATCACCACCGTCCACTATGCTTCTGCTCAGACTTTAAGAAGCGACCTTTCAGGAGTGGATAACCTTATGCGTAAACTGTTGATGATTCTGATTTTATTGCTGACCTTTGGCGTGACCAGCGCCCAGGATAATACCATCACCCTCACACTGGCGGCATTTGCTGTCCCGCGTGAAGCCTATGGCGAGATTATTTCGCTGTTTCAGGAATACTGGCTGGAAGAAACCGGGCAAACCGTGATCTTTGAAGAATCCTACCTGGCATCTGGCGCACAGTCACGGGCGGTGATCGGCGGGTTTGAAGCCGACATCGTGGCGCTGTCGCTGGAAGATCACGTTACCCGCATTGCCACTGCCGGACTGATTACAACGGACTGGCAGGATAATCCTTCTAATGGCATGGCTTCGACTTCATTGGCAGTGCTGGTCGTGCGGGAGGGCAACCCTGAAAACATTACCGATTGGGCAGACCTGGCGCGTGAAGGGATTGAGGTCATCACACCTGATCCCTCCACCAGCGGCGGCGCACAGTGGAACGCGATGGCAGTTTACGGCGCGGCATATCGCGGCTTTGTTGAGGGGTACGAAGCGGGTGAAGAAGGCGCGTTACAGTTCCTCACGGATGTCTACACCAATGTCAGTGTACTGGATGTGGACGGACGCGAGAGCTTCCTCACGTTTGAACGCGGGATCGGCGATGTGGCAATTACCTATGAAAACGAGTATTACGCTGGTGTGCTGGCAGGTGCGACCGACTATGAAATCGTCTATCCACGCTCGACCATTCTGATCGAAAACCCGATTGCAGTCGTAGATGTGTATGCGGAAAGTCACGGGGCGCTTGAGGCGGCCAATGCGTTTGTCGCCTTTGTCGCAACACCCGAAGCACAGGCGATCTTCGCTGAAAATGGTTTCCGTCCACCGCATCAGCGTGTGCTGATCGAAGGTGAGGATGGCGAGGACATCCTGACCGTTGAACCCCTTACTGAACTGGATGAGGAACGCTTCCCGGCTGTGGAAGACCTGTGGGTGATCGATTTCTTCGGCGGTTGGCCGGAAGTTGTGCCGACCTTCTTCAGCGATGACGGTATCTGCACCCGGATGATCGCAGAAGTGAAAGGACAGTAACGATGGCACAGGCGGCTGCACCTTTGGAAAAACAGTCGCCGTTGGTGAACACATGGAGTCCCCGACTTTCGAGTTGGGGACTACGTGCGTCAGCGGTGATTTACCTGTCGGTACTCATCGTAGTACCTATATTCGTGATTGGGGTCGAAGGTCTGCGGAACGGGCTGGATATTTTCTGGACGAGTGTCACCCGTCCGGCGGCGATCAGTGCGGTTTGGCTCAGTGTGTGGACGGCAGGTGTGATGGCGATCATCAACACGCTGATGGGAACGCTTACGGCTTATGTCCTGCTGCAATATCGATTCCCCGGCAAACGCCTCTTAGACTCGTTGATCGATCTGCCATTTGCCATCCCGACACTGGTTACGGGGGTGATGCTGGTGCTGCTGTATGGCCCGCAGACTGCCGTCGGCGGCTTCTTCGAGCGTGAGTTGGGCGTGCGGGTACTGTTCGCGCCGCCGGGGATTGTGCTGGCGCTTTTGTTTCTGGGCTATCCATTCGTGATCCGCGCCGTTCAGCCAGTGCTGGCACAGTTGGACATCAATCAGCAGGAAGCAGCGCATACGCTCGGCGCATCGCAGTGGACGACTTTCCGCCGTATCATTCTACCCGCCCTGCTGCCTGCCATGATTACAGGCGGCATGTTGAGTTTTGCGCGGGCGTTAGGTGAATTTGGCTCAATTGTGATCGTCGCGGGTAATGTGCCGATGCGTTCCCAGACCGGCGCGGTGTATATCTTTGGGCACGTAGAGGGTGGCAACATAGGCGCGGCCAGCGCGGTTTCACTGGTGATGCTGGCAATTGCGCTGGCGACAACGCTTGGCGTAGACTTCCTTTACCGCTGGAGGTGGCAACATGCGAGAACGTAGTATCAATTCATGGGCTGGTGGGCTGCTGGTGGGCGTAGTGCTGCTGTATGCGGCGGCACTGCTGCTTGCGCCTATCATGGCGCTTTTGAGCGGTGCATTCAGGGATGGTATTGAACCGGTATTGAACGCCCTCACTACACCTGACGCGCTGGCTGCTCTGCGGTTGACGGCTACGCTGGCAATCAGTGCCGCCCTCATCAACGCCACTTTGGGGCTGATCTCCGCCTGGGTGCTGGTGCGGCATGAATTTCCCGGCAAACGTTTCTTCAACGCGCTGGTTGATCTGCCGTTTGTGGTCTCACCGGTCATCGTCGGCTATGTAATGATCGTATTATTTGGCCGGCTTGGTTGGCTGAAGGATTTCCCGATCCAGCTTGCCTTCTCAGTGGAAGGTATGCTGCTGGTTACGGTGTTTGTGTCACTACCGTTTGTCATCCGAGAGGTACAGCCGACACTGGCGGCGCTGACCAAAGAACAGGAAGAAGCCGCCTATACACTCGGCGCAACACCCTGGATGACCTTCCGCCGCATTATTTTTCCCGCGATTCGCCATGCGCTGACTTATGGTGTGGTGCTGACTTTAGCGCGGGCACTGGGCGAGTTTGGCGCGATTGCCGTGATCGGCGGCGGTGTGCGGGGTGTAACTGAAACCGCCACCATCTATGTATTTCGTTCGATGCACGACCGCAATCCCATCGGCGCATACAGTATGGCGGTGCTGCTTGGATTAATCGCCGTTTCGATTCTGGTGATCATGAACTGGCTGCGTCCCAGCCACAGGAAAGAACATTGAAATGTCAATTGAATTGAAAAATGTCGCCAAACACTATGGCGCTGAAGCTGTACTCCATGATTTTTCGCTGGAAATCCCGCAAGGGGAGCTATTCGTTTTGCTTGGACCCAGCGGAAGTGGTAAAAGCACCCTGCTGCGGCTAATCGCCGGATTGACCCCGCAGGATAACGGTACAATTTATCTGAATGGGCGCGATGTCACGGCACTGCCGCCGCAAAAACGCCGCACAGGTTTTGTGTCCCAGAACTATTCACTGTTCCAGCACATGACTGTCGCGCAAAACATCGCCTTCGGACTGGAGATTGAACGTATACCACGTCCGCAGCGTGAGGCGCGGGTGCGTGAGCTGCTGGAACTGATCGAACTGTCTGATCTGGGAGATCGGTTGCCATCCCAACTTTCTGGTGGGCAGCAGCAGCGTGTGGCAGTGGCACGGGCGCTGGCACAAAACCCGGATGTGCTGCTGCTGGATGAACCTTTTGGTGCGTTGGATGTCAAAATTCGTGGGCAGCTTCGCCACAATTTACGCAACATCCAGAAACAGCTTAACGTGACGGCAATTCTGGTCACGCATGACCAGGACGAAGCCTTTGAGCTGGCGGATCGCATCGGGGTGATTGACGGTGGGCATCTGCTGGAAGTTGGCACACCCGATCAGCTTTACAGCAAACCGACCCACCGCTTCACCGCGACCTTCCTGGGCAATGTCAACCTGCTGCGCGGCACATGCAACGGCGCGTCCTTGCATATCGAGGATGTACAACTGCCGATTCTGAATGGGATGGAGCATTTTTCCGGTCAGGCGGTGGACGTGATGACACGACCGGAGTCCGTCTTTCTGACGCGCAAGCGTGAAGAACAGCGCGGCCATGTTCTGGGACGTGGTACAGTGATCTCAATGGCATTTGCCGGACCGATGGAAAAAGTGGTCATCCGTTTAGAACAAGGTACAGAGTTACAGGTCCTGATGAACCTCAATCGCACACATGAATTAGGACTGCATCTGGGTGCGGAAGTGTGGGCTGGTGTGCGTGATTATCATCTGCTGCCGGTGGGTTAAAGTGAGTTTGCATGTATCCCCTGTTATCGCTGTCTCAAGTCAGCATTGACCCGGAACTGGCGCGGCGACTACCGCGCCGGTTGGCTTATTATCATCTGGCACTGCCCATAGCGCAGGATGAAGACAACATCACGCTGGCGATGGTCTATCCTGAAAATCGCCTGGTAGTTGAAGTTATTCAGACCGCATTGGGTACATCGGTGACTCCTGTTCGCAGTCATGCCGATGACATCCGCCGTGTCTTGGACACAATCTGGACAGATGAAAGCGAAACCCGCCAGTCCGGGGTGATGGGATGGACGACAAATCCTGATGACGAAACTGCTTTAGCGACCTATATGCAATCACTGACGGCGGCGCTGTCATTGGAAGAACCCCCATCAATTAGTCAGGATGCGCTCGCAGATTTTATCACACAGGTCAACGCAGCGCGTCCGATGCTGGCGGTGTGTGTGGCAACCGACTTAGAAATCTGCCAGGCACTGATTTCAGGCATCTCCACCTCACTGCTGTTATTGCGAGGATCATTTACGCTACCTCAAACGATCCTCCATGCGCTGCGCGGACATACCCCCGATCAGCGTGCGCTGGATTGGGTAATTCCACTTGCCAAACACTATGACGCACAGATCACGCTGCTGGCAGCGGCTAACTCGATCACAGCCAGGCAAGGCAACCCGCTGATGAGCGATATCGCTCGCTTGATTCTGCCAGAACATCCTGCACAGACGGTGAAATATGGGCAAATGCTCGCCAGTATGAACCTGCGTGGGCGAATAAAAGTGGCAGACGGATTGCTCGAAGATATAGTGGTTCAGACACTGAAAATTACATCCTATGATCTGGTCGCCATCGCCACCGAAAACAACGGTAAGTTTGTGCAAAGTGTCCTAGCACGGCTCAACGACAACGCCAGTGCGTTTCTGGTGATTAAGCCATGATTGTGCTGTCATCTCTTTTGATCGGTTAATTTAATTACCGCCTTTTCTAACGGAAATCCGGTTCAGCCTTGTGGATATATAGGTATGTCTCAACTGCCTCAACCATGATTCGTAAGGTTGAACATCATTTTGGATAGGGGTGTGAATTTTTTGAAATTCAGTAGAAATAAGTGTCTCAACCTGTGCCGCCTGTGCCGCCTGTGCCAAAAGTAAGTAGATGACAGCAACCGCAAAAGAAAAGACCCCCTACTGTCGTAGAGAGTCTCAGGTGGCTCAACTAACTCAGGTAGATATATGGCACTTGCACCGCAACTTTTGCGGTTTATTGAATACCCGTCTCAGGCTGCTCAGGTGTCACAGCCTAAAGATTCACAGGTGAGTTGCCAGAATCGCACACGTCCGCCCCGTGCTCGCTTCTGGGTGCTGAGGTTGTTCGGTCCGGGGATGAGCAGCCCGTCCTCCTTCAACTGCATCCCAATGGCGGTCACGGTGAAGCG
>CAZQIJ010000246.1:0-7184 GCA_964592955.1 uncultured Anaerolineaceae bacterium | reverse complement strand
GGGCGGGGCTGGGGGGCAGATAGTTGCCCTCGCACTCCTGCGCCGTCCGCGGCAGGTCATTGCGCGCTGCCAGCAGCGGCGTTTCCGGGCTGAAGTAATTCCAGGTCGCGCGCGAAATGCCCTCGACCAGCGGCCACAACCGCTCGTAATTCTGAAACTCTGCTTCTTCCCAGAGGAACACGGAAATCACGTAGTTGCGCCCGTTGGGGGGATACACGATACCGGCCTCGCCGACCGTTGCGCCCACCCAGCCGTTCTTGTGGGAAATGCGCACGCCTGGCGGGATCCCGCCCTGAAGCAGCCGCAGCAGGTCGTTGCCGCTCATCAGTTCGAGCATCTGCGTGCATTCGAGCCGCGTGAAGTCATTCGGGAAGGCGGTGATTAAGCCGCTGCCGAAATTGGAACAGTCATAGATCAGGGTTAGCAGCGTGCCCAGGTCTTCGGGGGTGGTCTGGTTAAACGGGTCGGGATCGGTGTTATGGTTCGGGTTGGGGCTTGTGGCCGGGATGGTGGTGGAGCGCGCCACCTCGCCCACCGCGCCCTCGATGAACGGTGCGGCGATGAAGGTGCTGCGCGCGCCCAGCGCCTGCGCGGTGGCGCTCACGCTGCGGATCCCGGCCAGAATATCGGTATTGCCGATGAGCTGCATGAGCAGGTTGGAAGACGAGTTGCGGCTGCACAGCAGCGAATTCGCCATGAGGTACGCCTCGTTCTGGTCTGGCGGCGTGGCCTTGTAGCGGTAAAAGTCGATGAGGATGGGCAGCTTGATGGTGCTGGCTGCGGAGAAGGCCACATCCCCCAGCAGGTTGATTTCTTCGCCGGTCTGCAAGTCCATGATGAAGACGCCTGCCACGCTGGATTGGCCGTCATAGAGGAAGCCTTGCGTGTCCAGATACTGGACGATGAGGTCGCGCAGCACGGTGAGGGTGGGCCGGTTCGCGGTTGAGCCAGAGATGGGCAGTTCAACCGTGCGCTGGGTGGGGCTGCGCAGGGCGGCATCGATGCGCTGCACGGCCTCGTCAATATCCAGCACGGTGCCGGTATTGCCCGCGTAGACCGTCAGCGTGGCTACATCGTACCCCGGCGTTCCGGGCGGACGGTCATAGCGCGCGGCGATATCGGCCAGGATTTCGCGCAGGCGGCTTTCCTGATAGGTGGCCAGCAGCGGCACGTCCTCGCTGGTGCCGAACTGCTGCCCGGTCAGATAGTTGAAGAAGCGCAGCCAGAAACCGGCGTCGATATCGCTGGTGGCGACGGCCTGGGCCAGCATGGTCTGGCTGTTGGTGCGAAAGTCTATGGTGCTTGGTTCCAGCACAATGGGGCTGGTGCCATAATAAAGTACCACGCGCTGGCCATACACGCTTTCCCAGGCGTTGCGGGCTTCGCTCTGCGTCATGCCGCCCACGTCCACACCGCCCACGCGCACATCCGCGGGGATGCGGCTTTCGAGCTGGCTGAAGCGGATCAGCTCAAAGATAAGGATGATGGCCGCCGCGGCCACCAGCGCCAGCGAGAGAATCGGCAGCACCGGCACACTCGCGCGCGTTTTCCTGCGCATACTAAAACTGGTGGTTGCCATGCATTTCCTCGTAATTAAACTCCAGGGAGTCAACGTTCAGGGCGCGCCACACCGCGCGGCGGTGAAACGGCAGCAGCGGCGGCAGCGCGCCAGGCGCGAACCAGGCGTAATCCAGCAGTTCGCTGCTTAGCGCGCCCACAGGCCCATCAGGGCGGCACAGAAACGCGATATCCAGATGGTGGGGATAGTGGATTTCCGCCAGCAGCAGCGTTTCGATGCGCACGTCCAGCGACAATTCTTCGTGAATTTCGCGCCGGGCGGTTTGGGCCGGCTGTTCGCGCCGGTCCATCCAGCCGCCGGGGAGACCCCAGGGCGTAACGGGATGAAAGACGTGTTCGGCCAGCAGCACGCGCCCGGCGTCATCCAGGATGACGCCCACCACCCCAACGGTGAGGCGGGGACGGGTGAGGCGAAACACAGGGGTCGAAAGCGCCATGATCCAGGGGTTACGGCGCAGAAAGCGCGCGACGCGGCGCAATGTGGGTGTGGACTGGTGATTTATCATAATAGCCCGTGAGTGTAATGCACACACGCGCGGGGCGTCAATGGCCGGGGCGTGTAACTGCCATGTTTTGCGGCGCAGCGTGGGGAGCGGTAGAATGCGGTGCGTCCGCAAAATGTGCCTGGAGCAGGGGAACGATGCCTGAAAAACGTTCGGGACTGGTCCCGGTCTTCATGCCCGCGCTGGTCATGCTGCTGCTGGACGCCGAACGCAGCAAAGGTTCACCCCTCACCGAAGCCGAAGTCCACGCCATCCGCGATCAGGCCGCCGTGATCCTGCTGCCTGCGCGCATCGCCCAGCAGATGCCGGAAAAGCGCGGCTATGGCGACCTTGACCCTGAACACGCGTGGGAAGAATGGCAGATCGTCCGGGAGGTGATTAACCCGCCGGATGACCCGGCGTAGCGACACACGCCAGCCAGGGCGCAGCCGCGCTGGGCCATGCACCCCGCCAGTTGTATCCTGTTGTGACGGGTCAGGCAGGGAATGCAGGGCGTGTGCGTTGTGTCGTTACCCTGCCACAACCCCACCCCACGTCTTACCCAGCTCCCGCCTTCAGCCCACAAAGGCTTAATCAAAGCTTAAACACAGCGGCTGCAAAACCCGCTATACTGTGGGAGTAGCACATACGTTCTACAGCACCCCCTACCAGAGTTTAAGGAGATCCACGCCATGAATTTCACAGTGACCAAGTATCCGCACGGCACATTTTGCTGGGCAGACTGCACATCCACCAACGTTGACGCAGCGCGCCCCTTCTACACCGCCCTTTTCGGCTGGACGGTGGAAGAGGTGCCGATGGGCAATGACCAGATGTACAGCTTCCTGAAGCAAGCCGGACACACAGCAACCGCCATCGCCCCCATGCTGCCAGAAATGCAGGCCCAGGGCATCCCCTCGCACTGGAATACCTACGTCACAGTGGATGATGTGGACTCGCTGCCAGACAAAGTTACGGCGGCGGGGGGCACCGTCATCGTGCCCCCGTTCGATGTCTTCGACAATGGCCGCATGATGGCGGTGCAGGATCCGACCGGCGCAATGATCAACTTCTGGCAGCCGAAGAACCACATCGGCGCATATATCGTCAATGCACCGGGGGCGATGGTGTGGAACGAGATAGCGACGCGCGACACCGAACGCGCCAAGACCTTCTTCGGCGACGTGCTCGGCTGGACGTTCCAGCAGGGCCAGGTGCCGTTCTATACCTACATCCACAACAACGGCAGGCTGAACGGCGGCATCCTCCAGATGGATGAAATGTGGGGCGACATGCCGCCGCACTGGCAGGTCTATTTCGCGGTGGCCGATGTGGATGACGTGGCGCGCCGTGCCCAGGAGCTGGGCGGTAAAATCCTCAGCGGGCCAGATGACTCCTCGGCGGGGCGCTTCGTAGTGATCGCAGACCCTGCTGGCGCGATGTTCAGCGCCATTCAGATGGCCCGGGTGATGCCCTGGGAAGAATAGGGCCGGGTGACGGCTTCGCCCGCGTCTCTCATCCGGTGCTGTTCACCCCTAAGGCTTGATGCCGGTTCCAGAACCGTGACCCGCGATGCGCTTGGGTGGTGAATTAGCGCGAACTGCGCAATAATCTTTCAGTCATGGCGCGTTCGGCAGCAGGATGCGCATGATGGGGTGCAGGGGGCTTTGCTCCCTGCCAGGGTCACAGAGGCAGCGCCCCTGTAACCCATCACACCTCAGGGCTTGCCTAAACTCACGCCCCCCCTCTCCCGCCGCCGCGCTGGCAGAGGACGTTTTCGCCTCAACTGCGATGGCCGGGGCGTCACAGAGCTATCAGAGGTATCAGAGGAACGCAACCACAGAAGGATGTTACGTGATGGCCGATAACCTTATGAATGTCGATGTGGCGCTGGCGCACATCCTGGCGGAGGTCGCGCCGCTGGCTGGCGAAACCGTGCCCCTCACAGACGCCTTTGGGCGCGTGCTGGCCGCAGATATCGTCTCTGCGCTGGACCTGCCGCCCTTTGCCAATTCTGCCGTAGACGGCTACGCCGTGCGCGCCCATGACGTACAGCGCGCCGGGCAGATCTTCGCGGTGAGCATGGATATCCGCGCCGGGACCGTCCCACAGCGCCCGCTGCCACCCCGCGAAGCGGCGCGCATCATGACCGGTGCGCCGCTGCCAGAGGGCGCAGACGCCGTCGTGATGATGGAAGATACCGATACAGCATTCGCGCCAGACCAGCCAACCGCCGCACAGGTCACCGTGCTGAAGCCCGTGACCAGCGGCGCGAACGTGCGCCCCGTCGGGGAAAACATCCGCCAGGGGCAAACCGTGCTGCCCGCCGCGCGCGTGCTGCGCCCTGCCGATATCGGCCTGCTGGCGTCTATCGGGGCACACACCGTGACCGTGCGGCGGCGTCCGCGCGTGGCCCTGCTGAGCAGCGGCGACGAACTCGTAGACATCGACCAACCGCTGCGACCAGGCACCATCCACGACTCCAACAGCTACGCGCTGGAAGCCGCCGTGCGCCAGTTGGGCGGCATCCCGCTGCGGCTGCCCCCCGCCGCAGACACGCTGCCCGCCGTGCGCGCGCTGTTTCAGGCCGCGCTGGACGTGCAGCCGGATCTCATCGTCAGCACGGCTGGCGTTTCGGTGGGCGCGGCAGACCTGGTGCGCACTGTGCTCGAAGCGATGGGCGAGATCAACTTCTGGCGCATCAACCTCAGGCCGGGCAAGCCGCTGGCCTTCGGGCACCTGGGCGGCGTGCCGTTCTTCGGGCTGCCAGGGAACCCGGTATCTGCACTCGTCACGTTTGAGGTGATGGTGCGCCCCGTGCTGATGACCCTGCAAGGCCGCGCCGATCATGTGCAGACCGTGACCGCCACCAGCGCCGAAACCGTGCCTTCGGACGGGCGGCGAACGTTCGTGCGCGTGCGGCTGGAAAAAGACGCACACGGGGCGTGGCTGGCCCACACCACCGGCACGCAAAGTTCCGGCGCGCTCTACTCGCTGGTGCTGGCCGATGGCCTGATGATTATCCCCGAAGACGTGACCGTGATCCCGGCGGGCAGCCTCGTTCAGGTGCGGCTGCTTTAGCGGCGCATGGCGTCCAGCACGTACCGGATAAGCCACATTCTCAGCCTCTGGCCCGCACTCCCCCACCACACCACCATGCGCGGTTCAGGCTCCGTCTCCCTGGCTGCGCAGCCGCGTGCCACGCCATGACGAAAATACACACAACCTTAACATCCAAAGTCACAAACGGGACTGCCTTCCCATGCCCTATTCAGAAACCTGGGGTATCATTGTCACCATGCGCTCTGTAACGCTATGGAAAGAACAAAGGATAAGATGATGCTGAAACTGACTCGCATGCTCCTTTTGTTGGCTGTTGTGCTCGCTGCTGTACTCCCCGCCGCCGCTCAAAGCAATAGTACTGCCTTCGTCCGCGTTGGCCATTTCGTGGCGGATGCCCCCGCTGTGGATGTGTATGTGGGGGATACGCTGGTGGCCGAAAGCCTGGCCTATGGCGATGTCACCTTCTGGGCAGAAGTGCCCGCCGGTACCACCACCGCGGCAGTCGTTGCCGCTGGCGAAGCCCCGGAATCCGCACTGCTCACCGTCCCCGAACTCATCCTTGAACCGAACAGCTTCACAACCCTGTCTGCCCTGGGCCTGGTGGCAGACGACACCTTCACCGTCCAGCCCGTCATCGAAGACTACGCCACAGACATCGAACCCGGCGAAACCCGCGTGTCGCTGTTCCATGCCATGCCAGAAATGACCGGCATCGACCTGCTGCGTAACGGCGTCGAACTGCTGAATACGGTCGCCTTCCCCAATGTGGCCGACGGTACCGACGGCCACGCCAGCGTGGAATCCGCCGCTGGCACCTTCGATATCGCCGTCGCGGCTGCGGGTCGCAACGACGCGGTCCTGGCCAGCCTGCCTGCCACTGTCCTGCAGGAAGATACGTTTGTGGCGGTCTTCCTCTATGGCACCATTGCCGACCCTGCCTACACGCTTGAAGTGGTCACCCGCGCCGACATCGTGACGCTGGAGACGGGCGGCGTGCTGGGCGAAGAAGCCCCCTCCATGGAGACGGTCGAAGTCCGTGAGCCGGAAATCGCCTATACCAGCGGCGACGAAGCCCATGTGCGCGTGGCGCATGTGGCGGGAGACGCACCAGCCATCGATATCTACTTCAACGGCCAGCTCAGCGAAATCCAGATCCTGGAATACGAAACCATCACAGACTGGATCTCGATCCCTGCAGACACCTACGACGTAACTGTCGTGCGTGCGGGCCTGGCGCTGGAAGATGCCATCTACACCGCCCCCGGCGTTGAATTCACCACCAACAGCTACATCACCCTCACCGCCGCCGGGCTGATCGCGGAAGACAGCTTCATCTTGCAGCCGTTCGTGGAAAACTACTTCACCCCCATCCAGCCCGGCGAAGCGCGCGTGACGCTGTTCCATGCCATCCCGGATATGACCGGCGTTGACCTCACCCGCCTCGGCGCGGCGCTGCTCTCCTCCGTCGTCTTCCCGTCCGGCGCAGAAGGCGTAGACGGCGCATCCAGCGTGGAAGTGGCCGCCGGGGTCAACAACTATGCGGTGGCCGCCGGTGGCCGTGCCGACGCGGTGCTGGTCGATCTGCCCGGCCTGGAGATCCCGGCAGGGTCGCAGGTTTCGATCTGGGTCTATGGCACCCTGGCAGATCCGCAGTCTCAGGTTGTGGTGGTCCAGCCATAACGTTGTTTGCCTGCCCGCGGCTCCTGCAAAGTCAGAAGCCGCGGGCGCTTGCGGAACGATGTTCGAGCACTTCGACCTGTCCGTCCGCTGGGTCAATTGCGATTGTGGCCTTAGTCTGGATAGAGACCACAACGCAGCCATCAATATTTTGAAACGAAGCGGGTGGGACGCACCCATGAGCGTTAACGTAGCGCCTCTGTCGGCGGTGTCACAGCAGCGGCAAGCACATGCGGTGCTCAGAAGCCCCCGGCTTTAGCCGTGGGGACCGTCACTTTGCTTTTACGTGTGTTGACCAATCCAGGCAAATTGACGCGTGCGCCAGGGCAATTGCAAAGTCAATGTCGTTGCATCGGTTGGGGTGCCAGGGGAAGGGTTCCCCTG
>CAZQIJ010000245.1:0-7204 GCA_964592955.1 uncultured Anaerolineaceae bacterium | reverse complement strand
TACCGCGATAAGGTAAAAATGCGGGGTGCAGGGGGCTTCGCTCCCTGCCGGGGTCATAGGGGCAGTGCCCCTGCGCCCCTATACGCGCGATCTGCGTTTCACCCTGCACCTTAATCTTGTCTTGGTACTACCTGATCTGTCACGAGATGCCCCCCCGTGCCCCCGCGGGCTTGCCTCACCCCGCCTTCCAACTGCGCAGTTCGCGCACAATCACCGCGCCATCCAATGAGGGGATGGGTGCGATAGCGCCTGCCAGGATAAGGTTGGCGACGGCGAAAACGTTCAGAAAGTGGCTGGCGGCAGAGGCGTTGATCGCCAGCGCGCAGGCAAACACCACCAAATTCATGAGCGGCCCGCCGAGGGTGCGGATGATGTGAACGCGGCTGGGCTGTTCCTGGACATCGGTGTAGGTGTTGATCATCGCGGTGGCCGTGATCACGTTGGCCGTCATGGGTGCGCCACACGCGCGCGCCGCCAGAATATGGCCGATTTCGTGCAGCATATACGCCAGCTCAATCAGAAGCCCATAGCCAACACCGCTCAGCAGCCGGGCGGCGGTATCCCCTGGGGCAAACGCCAGCCCCAGCACCAGACCGGCAGCCAGTGTCAGCACGTAATGCACCCAGAACAGCGGTGTCGCACGGAACGCCACACCCAGCAGCGTGAAGAGCTTGCGCTGGCGGGATGGGTCAAGGTTCTCAAGGACTAAGAGGCTCATCGCTCACGGCTCCCTATAACTGGCAGGCACTGCGGCGGATTGTGGCACAACGTGCAGCCCTGCGCAATGCATGCGTTAGCCCGTCAGCCCGTCAGCCCGTCAGCCGCGCGCATTGTCCTGGCGTGCGGTTTCTGCCGCAGTTTTCAGCGCGCGGGCGGTGCTGTGCAGCGTCAGCAGCGGCACATCAGAATCTGGGGTATCCCCCAGCACATGTTCCCCCGCATCGTGCAGGCGCTGGATGCTGGCGTCGATGGCGGCAAGCCCGTGTGTGAGCGTGTGCCACAGCGTATGAAAGATCGCGTCTGTGGCAGAAACCGGGGCGCGGCGCGGCGGTTCTAACGTCTCGTCCAGGATTTCGCGGATGGCGGCAGCGCGCTGCTCCATGAGCATGAGCACGTCCGGGATGGGCGGCAGATGAGCGAGATCGTAGCGGCGGCGAAACGTGAGCAGCAGCGCGCTCCAGCCGGAAATCGTATAGAGGTGTTCTTCGATGGAAAGACAGAATTCGTACAGCAGTTCGTCTGGCGGGAGGCTGCGAAAGGCACTGCGGATCATCAACGGATTCTCGTGGGTTGGCGGGTGCATGGTGAGATTGTCGCACACCTTGGCGGCAGTTGCCATTAAGGAAATCCAGGGCTGTTGCAAAGTCAGAAGCATTGGGCTTGTGGCAGGGTATTGGCCAGGGGGTGTATCTGGTTTGCGTTTTCCAGAAGTCCCTGGCAAGTGCTTGTCTGGCCGCGCACCGTTGGGTTACCCACACAAAGTGGGCACACCCAACCTGGCAACCCTCAGCGCGCAGCAGGTCTTTTTACCCACTTCAGTGGGTGTACAACCGGCACATGACGAGACCGTTGCTAGCCAGCGGACCTGGTTCCCCTGGCACCCCGACTTTGTAAAAGCCCCGTAAGGAAATCCCAGGAAATCCGAGGAAATCCCAGGAATCCTGCGGCAGCGGCCCGGCCTGCCAGCCCTCTCAACGGCGAATCACAGCACCGCGAGCGGCAGCGTAAACGAAATCGTGGTGCCGGGCGGCGGGGTGGGCTGAATCCAGATGCTGCCATGATGCGCCTCAATCAACCCCTTGCAGATGGCAAGCCCCAGCCCCGCGCCCTTCTTCGATGAGCGGTTCGTGGCCTGGCGGAACGCCTCAAACACCAGCTCGTGCTGATCCGGCGGGATCCCCGGCCCCTCATCCTGAACATCAATGCGCAGAACGCCGTCTTCGCGTTCTGCGCTTACGGTGATGGCGGTGCCTTTGGGCGTATAACGGGCGGCATTGCCCACCAGGTTGACGATCACCTGGGCGATGCGCTGAAAGTCGATGTGTACCAGCGGCAGATCCGGGGGCAGGTCCACGAAGAGCTGGTGATGCTCCGTGAGCGTGCGAAGCTGCGCCATCGCCGTATCGACAACCGTGTTAAGATACTGCGGTTCTGGCCTGATGCTCAGCGTCCCCGCCTGCAGGCGCGAGAGATCCAGAAGCTGCTCGATGAGGTCGCTCAGCTTGTCTGCTTCTTCGCTGATGATCTTCACGAAATCCAACTGCGAGTCAAGGTCCCATTCGATATCCGGCGCAAGCAGCGTGGTCGCAAAGCCCTTGATCGAGGTCAGGGGCGTGCGCAGCTCGTGCGAGACCATCGCCAGAAAGCGCAGCTTGATGTTATCCGCAGCTTCGGCGCGGGCGCGGGCGCGCTGCTCAGAGACGAACAGCCGGGCACGTTCCAGCGCCTGGGCGCACTGCCGCGCCATCGTCAGCAGAAAACTGCGCTCATCGTCCTTAAAAGCCTGGGGTTTGTGAAAGCTGATGGCCATCGCGCCGATGGTGCGCTCATTGATGGTTAATGGCAGCGCAATGGCAGCCTGCGACCGGGTTATGGCGAGCGCACGCCCCGCGACTTCGGGGTAGCGCCGGTGATACTCCTCGCTGGACGAAATCCAGATACCGCTTCCGGTCCGCACAGCGTCGGTAAGCGGGGCAGGGATGGTGAGCGGCACAACCCGCCAGGCATCCGGGTTGTAGTTGGTGCTTTCGCTGACGAACTCAATATGCTCGCCATCTTCCGTAAGCTGAACGACAGCGGCAACATGCCCACCCGCCGCCAGTTTACCCTTCTGCGCGATGGCCGTACCCACTTCTTCGGGGGTCACCGCTTCCGAGAGCGCAATCGCCAGATCGCGCTGGATTTCGGCGCGTTCTTCCTGCCGAATACGCTCCGTGACATCACGGAAGACGATCACCTGGCCGTTGATCCTGCCCATTTCGTCGCGGATGGGCGCGCTGCTGTGTTCGATGGCCAGGTCCCCGCCTGCCGGGGTGTGCAGCAGCAGGTACCTGCGCACGCCGTTCGGCTGTGGTTCCTGAATGCGATAGATCTCGTCCAGCGTGCGCCCCGCCACTTCATCGCGCGTGCAGCCCAGCAGTGTCTCGGCAACGCCGTTCATAAACGTGATGCGCCCTTCGCGGTCTGCCGCGATGACGGCATCGGCAATGCTTGCCAGCGTAACCTCGTAGCGTTCGCGCTCGGCATGCGTCTGCCGGTAGAGGCGGTTATTGTCCAGCGCGACGGCGACGCGCCGCGCAAGCTCCTTGCCGAACCAGACCGCGCCCGCCGCAAAGTTGGGCATCTCTGGCCGCACCCCCAGCAGCATCACGCCGATGGGGGTGCCGCGCACGGCCAGCGGCAGAAACAGCACCTTGGAGGCGTCGAGCCGCGCGACCAATTCCTGAACCTCGGCAGGCAGGGGTAAGCTGCGCGCGATTTCGTCGCTGACCGGCGTCACGATACCCGCTGGCTGCCCGGCCTTCAGCAGCGACCACACCGGGCTGCCAGCATCAGCCTGAAGCGGGTACACGGTGCGCATCGCGTGCATGATCGCTTCCTGCGCCGGGTCAACATGGCGCAGCGCGGCCTGCATCGGTGTGCCGTTTTCGTCAAGCAGTTCAAGCGCACACCAGTCCGCGACGGCAGGCACGGTCAGATCCATGATGGTGGCCAGCGTGGTTTCATAATCCAGCGACGCCGCCAGCCGGGTTCCGGCCTCTGCCAGAAAACTGATCTCGCGCGTGCGCTCTTGCACTTCGGCTTCCAGGTTCATCCGCCCGCGCTGAAGTTCATCCTGGCGCATCTGAAGCGCTTCGGCCATCTCATTGAAGGCGCGCGCCAACTGCGCCAGCTCATACGTATTGCTGAATTCTTCCAGCGGCATCCGGGAATCCAGGTAGCCGCGTGCCAGCGACCGCGCGCCTTCGCTCAGCCGGTACACGGGCCGCACCACGAAGTGCGCCGTCCCCAGCCAGGCGATGGCGATGGTGATGGCTGTCACCGCGCCCAGCGCAAACACGCTTTCCAGCAGCAGGCGGTTGGCCTGGGCAAAGGCCACAGAAGACGGGATCCCCACGAACAACTGCACGCTGTTGTTGGGCCCGTCCAGAACCGTCGCCCCATACAACCGTTCCACATCGTCAAGGCCGCGCCCTTCCATCGTGCCCCGGGTAAGCGCCCGGCGCGCCTGCACAAAAGGCGACTCGCTCACGTTCCTGCCGATCCAGGCTTCGCCGTCCGGGTTGCGGTAGAGGACGATCCCCTCACTGTCGATGGCGGTGATGGTGGATCCGGTCGGCAGCGCGGTTTCTGACATAAAATCCGATACCCATTCCAGATCCAGGCTGAGCGCCACAAATGCTTCGATGCGCGCGGGATCCTCTGGCGCGAAGAGCGGCGCAGACATCGTCACAACCGGCCTGCCCGTCACAATTCCGCGCCTGAAATCGCTGACGGAGAAGGCGCGTTCCTGCATGGCGCGCACGAACCAACTCGCGTCAGACACATTGCTGGCTGTGGTGCCTGGCAGACCCGTGCAGAGCGTTTCGCCATCGGTGTTCACCACGAAGATATTGGTGTAATACTCAAACTGCGCCAGAAGCTGCGCGAAGAGCGCGGTGCAGGCCGCCCCATCCTGATCACGCACGGCGGGGATCTGCGCAAGCGCGGTGATGAGCTGCTCCCCACTGCGCACCAACTGTTCATAGTAGGTCGAAACGTTCTGTGTGAGGACCAGCACATTGCTGCGGGCGGCATCGCTGGAGATGTTGCGCTGTTCCGAGGCTGTGTAAAACGTGAGCAGCATAATGGGCAGCAAAATCAGCGCGCTGAGCATCAGCAGCCGGATGTGCAGGCGCGAGGTCTGTAGCCGTCCTATACGCGGTCTGGTTTTTTCCATAAGTGCTGCACATCGCCTGAACTCTATGATATTACGCTCGATATTGTACGCGACGTGAGGGCATTTCGCAAAGCCGGAACATCACTACTATTGCGCGGCATAAATGGGTGCGCAGTAACACATCGCCGCTGTAGGGGCACGCCGCGCCGCGCCCAACGGGTGATGGCGTTCCGCCGCTGTGTACGACCCAGGCCCGTGCCTGGCCACAAGCCGCCACCCCCCCTGCCCGTTTTCCCAAACGCTGCACTTCCCAACGATCACAACGATTACAGACGGCCCCCGTGATCGACTGGCCGCGCAGCGGCGGCAGGCAGTGGGATTTTGGGGTGAGGGCGCTTTCGCCGCAGTTTCGATGGCTGAACAGTCACCCCAACCGGCACACTGCCCCCTCACCCCATAAGGCTGTCAGACGATCAGAAGCCGCAGCCGCCGCGCTTAGAGCAGCGCGTCCCGCTGAAGATGGCAGACGTAATCATCCCGGCGGGGATCTGCGGCGCATAGGTTTCGCCAGCATAGCTGGCGTGCGCGGCGCGCATCCCTTCGTAGCCCAGCAGATACGGGTCGGCGGCGATGATGCCGCTCAGGCGGCCAGACTGCAAACCGGCGAGCGTGTCGTCACTCAGCGCAAAGGTGTAGATCAGCTCGCGGGAGCGGCGGGCAATCGTGGCTTCGATGGCTGGCAGCACATACGCGGCCTCATACGCCACAATGGCCTGGTACGGGGGTTCGGTTTGCCCGGCAGGGGTGATGAGCGCTTCCGTAAAGACCCGGACGCTGTCATCGTGGTTCAGCCCGGTGGCGTCGAATGGGGAGAGTTCCACACCCGCACAATCTGCCTGCATCGCCGCGTTAAACGCCTGCCGCACAGTGACCCCGCGCGATTCGTCTGCTTCGGGCGTGGCTTCGGGCGTCGCTTCGGGCGTCGCTTCGGGCGTCGCGGTAGGTGTGGCGCTGGGCGTGGGGGTCACCAACATGCGACGGCTGGGCCTGGCGGTGGGCGCAACTGTGGGGATGGGCGCGCCTTCCGGGCTGGCTTCCGTTACTGTGTAAATTTCCAGGATCGTGCCCTCACCCCCCAGTGCTTCGCAGATGCGCGCCGCCGCCAGTTGGCCCTTCGCGGCGTTGGCGGCGTCCAGCCCATACCTGCCCAGCGCAGTATACGGGATTTCTGCTTCCAACGCTTCGCCTGACGCCGGTACAACCAGCGCGAAAGCCCCCCGCGCGGCCTGCGCCTGGGAGAGCGCGGCAGCGGTATCGGCGGTCGCCGGGTTGATGACGAAGTTCAGGCGCAGTTCTGCCGCGGCTTCGGCAGCGCCAGCCGTCACGAGGTCATTGTAGGCGTTGAACGCTGGCGGCGTAAAGACAACGGTGACAGGCTGCCCGGCGGCGCTGAACGTAAACAGGAAGAGCATGGTGAGCGAGACAATTCGGAGTTTCATGGCAGTTGTCCTATCCATTGGTCTGTCGGTCAAACAATGCTTCAGGTTGATTATTGGCCAATTTCGCCCGGCGTGCAATAACCCGCCCACCCTACCATGCATCTGGTGTGGCGCTGGGATCATCGCAGTACGGCGCAACCCTGAAGCGCTCGCGCTGCGCACACGTCAGTTCTGGAACATACCGGTTGACGCTGACCCATGCGAAAATATCGTCGAGCGATAACGGCGTCGCGTCCCAAACCCGCACGAAACCATCGCTGGAGCCCGTAACAGCCGTGACGCCATCTGGCCCCATTGCCAGCGCGGTACTTTCCCGGCTAAAGCTGATATGGCGCAGCTCCTCGCCGGTGACGATATCCCACAGGAAAAGCAGGCCACTGCCAGAGATTGCGAGCAGGCGCGTACCATCCGGGCTGTACGCCGCAGCGTTGACGCTGGCGGTGCCCCCCTCGAAGCGGTGGAGGATGCTGCCGGTGCGCGTTTCCCACACAATCAGCGTGCGGTCGGTGGAGGTGGTGGCGAAGGTGGTGCCATCCGGGCTGAAGACCACATCGAGGATCGGGTCAGTATGCCCGAAATCGACGCCATAAGTCTGCACAATCTCGCCGCTGGCCACATCCCACAGCAGGATCTCAACGTCTTCTGAAACAGAGACCAGCCGCGTGCCGTCTGGGCTGAAGCTCACCGCCTCCACCGTGCTGCCATGACCCGCCAGTTCGCGCACCTGTGCGCCGGTTTCTACGTCCCACAGCACAATGCGCGTATCGGCAGAGCCAGAAGCGATCAGGCTGCCATCCGGGCTGAATTCGACGGCAGCCACCAGGTC
>CAZQIJ010000244.1:0-7210 GCA_964592955.1 uncultured Anaerolineaceae bacterium | reverse complement strand
CAATAGTGCCGTTAATGACGGCGGCGGCGGCGGCTTCGATGCTGGCAATATCGGTAATAATCGGCTGAACGCCAATCTGGTTCAGGCCGATATATGCCCCACGTCCCATGCCGCGCGTCAGCACCACATCACACCCTTGCAGGGGTGCAAACATATCGTCGTGACGTTTGGCGTCGTCCCCGTCGTGCGCGTCGTGCGAAGAATCGTCGTGCAGGTGTGCATTGCTGTGCTGCCCGTGATGATGGACTGGTTTTTCCACCTGTTCACGCGCGACAATGCTGCCCGCTTCTACTGTCAGGATCAGGTAATACTTTGCGCGTCCAAAATGGTGACTGATGGTGGTCGCGTCGTCGGTAACGACTGCAATTTTCATCTTCTTGATCTCCTGAATAATCGGCGCGGCGTGGGTACTGATGCAGAGCAACCTGGCCCAGGCCGCCGCATCCTGCGCCAGGATTTCCCAGGTGTTAGACATCCAACAGTTCAACCGAATGACATTCCAGCAAGATTGGTTTGGTGGACTACTGGTGATCGAAAAGATAAAAGCTGAGCGGAACTCCTGCATAATCCCGGTGATGTGTATGGGCTCGACCTCACACGGCAGCTATGCCTGTTTGTAGGTCATCACCTGGCCATACAGCCATTCCGCCCAGTCATCCAACCCTTCGCCCGTCACGCAGGAAATCTGGAAAGACTTCACGCCAGGATTAAGTATCTCCACACCCCGAATGAAGTAGTCCATGTCGAACCTGAAGTAGGGCAGCACATCGATCTTGTTAATGATGATCGCGTCTACGCCCCGGTACATGGGCGGATATTTATAGGGTTTGTCGTCCCCTTCTGGCACACTGGCGATGAGGACGCTGAGATGTGTTCCCAGTCTGAAGTTCGAAGGGCAGATCAGGTTACCGACGTTCTCCACAATCATCAGATCGATCTCGTCCAGGCGCAGTGTTTGCAGCGCACCGGCAAGCATCACAGCATCCAGATGGCAGGTGCCACCTGTGTTGATCTGAACAGCCTGCATGCCGGCCTCTGCTGCCCGGTCGGCATCAATCGTCGTCGCAATGTCCCCATCAACCATCGCCAGCCGCAGCCGCTCTTTAAGGCGCTGCTGGGTAGCAAGTATTGTGCTCGTCTTGCCAGAGCCGGGCGAAGACATGATGTTCAGGCCAAAGACGCGGTACGCATCCAGGGCGCTGCGGTTGATTGCGGCGAGCTGATCATTTGCCGATAAAATCTCTTCGACAACCGGTACTTTGATAACATTCATGATCTTTTCTCTTTGGGTAAAGTCTTTGCGATAGAAGAGACTGTCTGAGGTTGTGCAGGGAGGTGAGGCGCTTCGCTTGCAGTCTCATCTGCAGAAACACCTGCAACATCTTTTGTGAAGTCAACCCTGAGATCCACGGTGAGATCGACGCCGAGTTCTTCATCCAGTTCACCCATTGCGCGCAGCAATTCCAGCGTGCGAAAGGCTTCTTCTTCATCCACTTTGCTGATGGCAAAACCGACATGAATCATCGTGTACTCGCCTACCTGGGGATTATCCAGATAAGAAAGGCAGGCTTCCTTGGTGATTCCGCCAAAATCGACCTTTCCCATTTGCAGGCCAGCAACTTCATAGATCTCTGTGATTCTGCCCGGTATTGCTAAACACATTGCATATACTCCAGTAATGAACAGGCTTCAGTAAGTCGCTTATCGGTTGTCACACGTTGATGGCAGGACTCTTCACGCAGGCAAAGGCTTTCCCTTAGGCGATGGGCTGCGTTGGGGTCTCGCGCTCGATGCCGATTGACTCCAGGCGGAATTCATCGCCCCCGGTGACCTGCACCTGGGAACTGCCGCAATGCGGGCAGGCCAGTGTGCCGGGCTGGGGATGATAGGCCCGTGCACAGTCGAGGCAGAGCATCTGCATAGGCACACGTTCAAAGTGCAGTACGGCTCTTTCAGCGATTGTGTCTCTGCTGATGATGTCCCAGTAGAACTGCACGGAATCATCCACGATGGAGGACAACTGCCCGATCACCAGGTAGAGATCCGTAATCCGGGTCGCCTTCTCGTGTTCGGCATAACGCAGCGCGATCTTCAATACGCTTTCGGCGACAGGCAGCTCATGCACGGTTCGAATTCTCCCGCGTGATGGCATACACTTCCTGTGTCATGCGGCTGATTTCCACATGGGTGCGCTCGTGCGCAAGAAACGCTTTGAACTTCATCCGCGCGAGGGATGCGCTGTGCGCAGTGGAATAGGCCAGGCCGATAGAGGTCATCAGGTTGATGCCGTCAATTTCCACGATGCGAATTGAACCGCGCGCCAGACCAGGCGCGGCTTCCAGGCGCGAAACGAAGGCCAGCCCGACCCCGTGTTCCACCGCCGCAACAATGGCACTGTGATTGCCGATTTCCATACGGACATCGAACTGCGTGATGTCTATGCCATAGGGCTTGAACGCCTCGCGCACAGCGTCGCGGCAGGCTGCCCCCTCGTGCTGACAAACAAAACGCTGCCCCACCAGCGCGGCGGGCGCAACGCGTGTTTCCCGGTTCAGTGGGTGATCCGCCGAGGCAATCAGTACAATCTGGTCTTTGAAGAAAGGAAGACACTCCAGCCCGTGACAATCCTTGAGAACGTGCATCACCCCCAGGTCATACTGCCCGCTGAGGATCTTGTCGATCAGTTCTTCCTTACTGACGGTGGGGATGTGTATCTTCACCAACGGGTACAACTGCTGGAAACGCGCAGCCAGATGAATCAGCACATTGTCTGCCGAGGGCAGGCTGCATCCGACGATAAGGTCGCCGAGTACCTCGTCGTTGGCCCTGCGGATAAATTCCTCGGTACGATTCGTCATCTCCAGAATTTCGCGGGCGTGCGGAACGAGCGCCTGCCCGGCTTTGGTCAGTTGCATTCCTCGTCCGTTGCGCTCAAACAGCTTGACCTGAAGATAATACTCCAGCGATTTGATCTGCATGCTGACTGCGGGTTGAGTCATATTCAGTTTGTGCGCCGCAGACGTGAAGTTACCGGCCTGTGCGGCTTCATAGAAGACTTGCAGTGCATGGATGTCCAGCATAATCATCTCGATTGCGTTGAACCGCATCGCGGCAAGGATTGCGGCGATCATGGTATGGCGGTCTGCACCTCTACTATAACCCCGCATATGCGCGCTTTCCCCTGTAGGATGTGCTGGAAACTTATTCCATATGTCATGTAAGATCCGGGCTTGTGGAGTCGTCTGTCGATTTTGTGAGCACATCTCACACACGCAGAATGGCTTCCCGATACACGCAGTTTCAACCATCAGAATGCGAGCACACCCCACGCGCGCAGAATGGCTTCCGCAGCGCTGACCATCTGTGGCAGTGTCTTCTGCCCGACTTCGCTTAACCCCACCCCAATTGACAAATCTGCTGGCTGCATCCCCACCAGGCGCAAGTGCCCTGGCAGTGTCCCGCGCAGCATCGCCAGCCCAAGCACTTCCTGAAACGTGATCTGATGTTCAGAAAGCTTCGCGCCGCCGAACAGGGGGATATCCGCGCCCTCCAGTTCAATCGAAGCGCCGGGTTCTCGCCGGGCGTCCACCGCATCGAGAATCAGCAGATGCGTGGCATCGTCCACCAGCGGCAGCAGATTCAGCCCCAATGTACCACCATCGCTGAGGGTGAAGGCGTCTGGCGCGGGATACTTGTCCTGGAGCGCACGCACGGCGTGAACGCCGACCCCTTCATCTGTGTTCAGAATATTGCCGATGCCCAGAACCAGTATGGAGGCACTGGGCTTACCAGGATAAAACATGATGTTCCTTAGGATTGCCACGATTCACGATCCGGGAGGGTATTTCTCCCTCCCGGCAAACGCTAAACGCGTTGGTTTCAGTACACACGGCAGCTCAGGCCGGGGGTCGCATCTACTTCGGTCATTGTTTCCCCGGTGACGTCCATCAGGTGAATGGCGCAGGACATGCAGGGGTCGAAACTGTGGATAGTGCGCAGAATTTCCAGCGGCTGCTGCGGGTCGGCCATCGGGGTATTTTCCAGCGACGATTCATACGGGCTGGGCTGCCCCAGGTGATCGCGCGGCGACCCATTCCAGGTTGTCGGCACCACCATCTGATAGTTGCTGATTCTGCCACCGTCGATCACGATCCAGTGGCCAAGCGCCCCGCGTGGAGCCTCGTGCCAGCCAAAGCCTTCGGCATGGGCGGGCCAGCGCAGCGGATCCCAGCGATCCCCATTCCAGTTGTTCAGATCGCCCGATGCGATATTGGCGACGAGGGCATCGTTCCAGGTCTTCATCTGGTCTGCGATGGCCTTCGTCTCGATGGCACGGGCTGCGGTGCGCCCCAGGGTCGAGAATACAGCTTCAATAGGGGCATCCAGGGCAGCCAGTGTGCTGTCTACCAGTTCGACAATCTGCGCGTTGCCGGTGGCATACATCACCAGCACGCGCGCCAGCGGCCCCACTTCGACGGGTTTTTCCATGAAGCGCGGTGCCTTCATCCAACTGTAACTTTCCTCGACGTTCAGATGCGTGTATGGGGTTTCTGGGCCGCCGTATTTCAGGCTGGTCTCGCCCTGGAAAGGATGCAGGCCGGTTTCCTTGCCGCCCTCGTATTCATACCAGGAACGCGCGATGTATTCCTGTACCTCCTCGAAGTTTTTCGGGTCGGGTTCGATGAGGTTGGTAAGATCGCGGTTGAGGATCACACCACGCGGCACAAACTGGTTGCTGATGTCGCGGGGGTCATCCAGCGGAAACTCGCCCCAGCTCAGGAAGTTCCCTGTGTTTTCGCCCCACTGCGTCCATTCTTTGTAGTAGGGGGCGATGGCGAGAATATCCGGCAGGTAGACCTGATCGACGAAAGTGCGAATGTTGTCAATGACGCTGCTGAGGATACTCAGCCCTGTGGCGTTCAGGGCCATATCGCCGTTGGGATTAATCGCAATCGGCACACCACCCACAACAAAGTTGGGGTGGGGGTTCTTGCCGCCGAAGAGCGCATGGAGCTTTACGACATCGCGCTGCCAATCGAGGGCTTCCAGGTAGTGTGCTGTCGCCAGAAGATTGACCGCCGGTGGCAGCTTATAGGCCGGGTGTCCCCAGTAGGCATTGGCAAACAGGCCCAGGTTGCCGCTTTCCACAATCGCCCTTACCTGATCCTGCACCCGTCTGAAGTATGCGGGGGATGAATTGTGCCACGGTGAAATCGACTGTTGAATCGCAGAAGTTTCTGCCGGATCGGCATTCAGTGCAGAGACGATATCGACCCAGTCCAGGGCATGCAGATGGTAGAAGTGCATGACATGGTCGTGAACAAACTGCTGCGCCACCATCAGGTTGCGAATCAGGTTCGCGTTCTTCGGGATGGTGATATTCAGGGCGTCTTCTACCGCGCGCAGAGATGCAAAAGAATGCACGGTTGTACACACGCCGCATACGCGCTGTGTGAACGCCCAGGCGTCGCGCGGGTCACGCCCACGCAGGATGATTTCAATCCCGCGCACCTGGGTACCGGAGCTGTATGCAGCGGTGATGACGTTGTTTTCATCCACCTGCGCCTCGATGCGTAAATGGCCTTCAATTCTTGTAATGGGATCAACAACAATACGTTCCGCCATCATGACCTCTCCTCAATCAGGTTATCGGCGATCAACTGAGCCATGCCTACGATTTCCCAGTCATTCAGGCCGAACTGCTCTTTGCCGCTAAGGAACTGCAACCGGCAACTGGTGCACGTCATGGCCACTTTCTTTGCGCCGGTGCGGTTCACCTGCTCAATCTTGAGGGTGAAGGCTGCCATCACATTGGCGCGGGCATCGGGGATTGCCGTGATGCCGTTGCCCCCACCGCAGCAAAGCGTTTCTTCGCGGTTTGGCGTCATCTCCACGAAGTTACTGCCTGCCATCTGTTTCAGTGCCACCCGCGGCTGATCGTAATTGCCACCTGTGCGCTGAATTTTGCACGAGTCGTGGAAGGTGATTTTCTCACCAACAACGCCCGGTTTCACCCTGATTCTGCCGCTCTCCAGCAGTTCGCCATAGACTTCTGTGATGTGTACGATCTGGAAGGGCAGGCGCTGCTTCAGCAGGTTCTCAATGCGATAGCGCAGGTTCTCGTAGGCGTGGCCGCATTCAGAGATCATGAGGCGCTTCACACCCAGTTCAATCGCAGCATCAATCAGCCGCTGCGAAATCTCGATCTCGCGTTCTTCAAGACCGTTCAACAGGCCGAAGTTCATCACTTCCCGCCCCTTCGTGCTGATGGTCCAGCTCACCTTGCCTGCGTTCAGGATTTTGGCGATGGCAGCCACGTTGGACGGGAACTTCAACAGCTCGTTCGAGGTGAAGACAGCCATCACCTCTGCGCCTTTTTTGTCTTTGGGCAGCGCGATGCCGTAATCCGCTTCGATCTTGGCGAGGGTTTCCAGGAACTTGTCGCGGCCAACACCTGCCGGGCTGCCCGTCTCCAACTGGTTCTGCAACGACTTCTGAAGATTTTGAGGGGCCAGCCCTGCTTCCGTCATTCCGACGCGCGCGAGGTGAATCAGATCGGCGATGTTAATCCCCATAGGGCACGCCAGCGAGCAGCGGTGACATTCGGTACAGGCCAGAAACTGGTATTCCGTCCACTCGACGAGTTCTTCGTTCGTGATCGGCTTGCTCAGTCCCAGGGCGGCCTTCAACTGGCCGAGCGGCGTGAAGCGCTGCTCATAGGCCCGCTTCAGCAGTTCAACTTTCCAGATGGGTGTATATTCGGGCTTACCCGTCGTCATGTAGAAGTGGCAGGCTTCTGCGCATATCCCACAGCGCGTACAGGCTTCTAATTGTGCTGCGACGGCTCCGCCTACTTCCCGAAGGTAGGTATTGATGACCGCATCGCGGTCGATGGTTCTTCCTTGTGTGATTGAAGACATCGTAACCTCCTATGGGCGAACGCCGCGGGCGGCATAGCGTGCGCCATAGCGCGGACGGGTGATGAAGTAATACATGAAATGTGAAATCCGGCTGAACGGAATCCACACCAGCAGCAGGTTGATGCTCATCACATGCAGGGTGAACATCACCTCGTAATCCAGCAGCAGCCGGTGGGTCAGAAAATACCCGGTCAGAAACGGCAGGAAGACCACCAGCAGGTTCAGAAAGTCCGACACGCGCGAGAGCAGGCGCAGCACCGGGCTGTAAAGACGGTTGAAAAACAACACGA
>CAZQIJ010000243.1:0-7266 GCA_964592955.1 uncultured Anaerolineaceae bacterium | reverse complement strand
CCACCCAGGCGCTGGCGCAAACGGTCAAAGACGCCGCGCCGCGCCCGCGCCGCCGCAAAGGGGAACCCGTCAGGACGATACATCCGGCCACACGCATTTTCCAGGCGCTGCGCATTGCCGTAAACGACGAACTTCAGGTGGTGGCTGCGGCGCTGCCCAGTGCCATTCAACTGCTGCGCCCAGGCGGGCGGCTGGCGGTGATCAGCTTCCACAGCCTGGAAGACCGCATTGTGAAGACCGTCTTTCGGGATTACAGCACCGAGGTAAAGTCTCCGCCGGGCATGATGCTGGAAGAACGCGAGGCGGTCATCCGGCTGGTCAACCGGAAACCGGTTACCCCGTCCGATGCGGAGTGTGAAGCAAACCCGCGCAGCCGCAGCGCCAAGCTGCGCATTGTGGAAAAGGTATTAGCATGACTCGCAGTACGCGCAGTGTCTCGTGGATACAACACGCCTTGCGCCGCACCGGGTGGCGTCCAGAGCGGCAGGCGATTGCTGTGGGAACCCTGGGGATCTTCATCGCGCTGATGATCGGCGCGCTGTATCTGTCGCAAGTGGCGCTGGAAGCCTCGCGCGGGCGCGAAATGCGCCAGTTGATCCGCGAGCGCGACGAGCTTGAACGCCAGAACGAAGAACTGCGTACCGAAATCGCCGAACTGCTCAGCCTGCCGCGCCTGCAATCCCGTGCCGAGGCGCTGGGATTTGTGCGCGCCGGGCGCGATGATATCCTGTACCTGGTGGTGGACGGGTATAATCCGAACCGGGAGGAAGCAATCCCCACGCCGCAGCCGGAGGAGCAGGCCCCGGCACCCGTGTATGCCGAAACGTTTGAAAGCTGGCTTCAGCAGCAGTGGGACACGCTGCGCAGGCAGTTTGCCGGTTTCAATGGTTCCCAGGAGTGACCGACCATGCAGCAGACCACCAGCTTACCTCAGGAGATGCTCAAACGGCGGATGCCCGTCGTCGTCGTCGTGCTGATCGTGACCAGCCTCGTGCTGGTCGTCCGGCTGATTCTGTTTCAGGCACCGCAGGATCCAGCGGTTGCGGCCTACATTCAGGCTGCACAAAGCAATTATTATGACCTTCAGCGCCAGATCTCTGCGCGCGGGCAGATCTACGACCGCAACATGCAGCCGCTGGCCGCCAACACCCTGCGCTACCGCATCGGGATCAGCCCGTCGCTGGTGGATGACCCGGAAGAGGTCGCCGCGCAGCTTTCGGCCATCCTGGGGCGCGACGTGCTGGAAATGCGCGCCGTCCTGGACCGCGACAGCAGCTATGAACTGCTGGCCACCAACCTTGAGCCGTCCGTGTGGCGTCAACTGGACCAGTTGAACCTCCAGGCTTTCAGGCCAGAACAGCTTCCGCGCCGCCTCTATCCCCAGGGGGCGCTCACCAGCCAGGTCATCGGTTTCGTGGCAGGCGAAGATGACACCTACCGAGGATACAGCGGTGTGGAAGGCTTTTATGAAAGCGACCTCGCCGGGCGCATCCGTGACGAGAATGTGCCGGTCATCCCGTTTGAAATCCCGCCAGACGAACGCGCGCTGGATCGCGGCGCAAACCTCGTCCTCACACTCGACCGCGATATTCAGTATCTGGCGCAGCAGGAGCTGCAGGCCGCCATCGAAAGCACGGGGTCACAGTCCGGCACCATCATCGTCATGAATCCGGTCACCGGCGACGTGCTGGCAATGGTCAGTTATCCGTCGTTCGACCCCAATAACATTGCGGCAGTCGAAGACCCGCGTCTGCTCAACAACCCCGCAATCAGCGCCGTCTACGAACCGGGGTCCGTCTTTAAAGTGCTTACGGTGGCCGCCGCGCTGGATTCCGGGACCATTACGCCGGACTGGACGTACAACGACACCGGCCTGATCACGGTGGGGGGCGAAGACACCCAGAACTGGGATCGCAACGCCTATGGCGTGGTGAATGCCGAACAACTGCTCGTCAATTCGCTGAATGTGGGCGCGGCGACAATTGCCGTCGAGATGGGGCCGGATAATTTCTACGCGCGTATTCGCGGGTTCGGCATCGGCCAGAGCACGCGTATCGGCCTGGAAGGTGAAGAAGAAGGCGTTATCCGCGTGCCGGGGGATTCCGTGTGGAGCCCTTCTGACCTGGCGACAAACAGTTATGGGCAGGGGCTTTCGACGACACCACTGCAGATGCTGAACGCGGTCAACGTCATTGCCAACGGCGGCCTGCTGATGCAGCCGCGCATCGTTTCACAGATCATTGAGGACGACCGCGCCCGCAACCTGGAGCCGATCGTCATTCGCCGCGTGATCTCTCAGCAGACCGCCGAAACCGTTACGAACTGGATGGTTTCGGTGGTCAATAACGGCCTGGACGATGCAGCCAGCGTGCCCGGCTATACCATTGCCGGCAAAACCGGCACCGCGCAGATCCCCAACCCCATCGGCTATGAACAGAATTCGTTCATCATGACCTTTGTGGGGTTCTTCCCGGCGGATGATCCACGCCTGAGCGTGCTGGTGAAGCTGGATCGCCCCACCAGCGCCTCGTGGGCCAGCCAGACCGCAGCGCCGGTATTCGCCCGGCTCGCGGAAAGGCTCGTGATTATGATGGAGATCCCCACCGATACCGTGCGGGTAGAGCTTGCCGCGCAGGGGGGTGTCGTGGCTGGCATCGACCGCTAAACGCCCTCAGTGCAGGTTTTCCTGGTTTTGCTCCACCAGTTCAGTGACTTTGCTGTGACTGGCAAACAGCACTAACTGGTCACCCGCCTGAATGCGGATGCTGCCCGCTGGATGCACATCCACGTTATCGCCGCGCGCGTGCAGCACAATATCGGCGTGGTGGTCGCGCTGCATTTCGTCAACCGTGCTGCCGTCCATCAGCGAGCGCGCGGCGGCGGTCATGCGAATCAGGCTGTATTCGTGACCTTTCAGGCGCAGCGTCTGCGTGATTTGCACATTGACGGCGGCCCCCGCAAACGCGGGCGCGGCCAGGTCAGACGCGCTGATGACCGACTGAATGCCGATATACTGTTCAAGCTGCTTGGCGAACTGGTTATCCCACATGCGCGAGATAATGCGGAGGGTGGGGTTCATGTCGCGGGCGCGCATGATGGCTTCGAGGTTGACGTAATCACTGGAGGTGCAGGCAACAAAGGCGCGTGCGTGGCCGATCCCGGCCATCTCTAAAGTGGCAGCGTGCCGCCCGTCCTCGCGGATAATCTGCACATCACGGTCGATGAGTTCGCTGCTGTAATCCGGTTTCAGCTCCAGGTCAATGACTGTTACCGGGAAACCCATATCGCGCAGCGCGCGCGTAACCCGCAGCCCCACATGCCCCACCCCCATCACCACCACATGACCGTTCTGCGTGGCATAACCGGCCTGCTCGTTTTCGGCGGTGATCTCTGCAATCTTGCGGTACTGCGCGAACAGCACGAGCTGGTCCCCGGCGTGGATGACGATATCGCCTTCCGGGTGAACGTCCAGCGCCTCGCCGCTGGCGTGCAGCACAATGTCCATCTGGTGGTGGCGCTGCAGTTGGTCGATGGTGCTGCTTACCATCATCGAATTGGGCGCAACAGTCATGCGGATCATGCTGTATTCCTGACCTTTGAGGCGCAGCATCTGTGTGATTTCGACACCGACTGCCGCCCCCGCGAAGGCTGGTGCGGCCAGGTCAGAGGCGCTGATGACGGCATGAACGCCCATGTTCTGTTCAAGCTGTTTGGCGAACTGGTCGTCCCACATTCTGGCCACGATGCGCAGGTGAGGGTTCATCATATCGCGCGCGCGCATAATGGCTTCCAGGTTCACATAGTCGCTGGAGGTGCAGGCGATGAAGGATCGCGCATAGGCAATCCCGGCTTTTTCCAGCGTGGCGATCTGCCTGCCGTCGGCGATAATGGCCGGAACGCCCAGGTCGCTGAGATCGTCGTCAATTTCAGCCTTCAGATCCTCGTCAATCACGACGACATCAAAGCCCATCTGCACCAGTGTGCGTGTGACGCGCAAACCCAGGTGCCCCACCCCCAGCACAATCACATGGTCGCGGTAGGTGGAGGCCACGGCTTCTTCCCACGCGTCTCGGCGTTCGTCGCGGTTAAAGAACAGGCGGATAAAATCCGACGCGCCGCGACCGAGCACATATACCGCCACGGCCGGCATCAGGTACCAGAAGATGATCAGGTAAGGTTCCCGCGGGATGTCTGTGGGCGCTTCCAGCGCCATCAGCGATACCATAAGGTAGGGCAGGTCATAGAATGGCAGGCGATCCTGCCCGGCGATGACCATCAGCTCCCCATACAGCAACCCACCGCCCACTGTGGCCAGCAGAAAGACCATCAGCGGGCGGCGAAATTCGGTGAGGAGCGCGCTGGAATCGCGGTAGATTGCACGCAGGGTACGCATGAAACGGTTACGGGGTTTGCCAGATGGCATGACCAGTTTGGGGTACGACGGCACGACACAACCCTCTGCTGATTAAAATCTAACCGGATTATATCAGAAATTGCCGTGTTTTCCGTAAGGTGGTTGACAATTTCTGGCACAATGTGAAGTATAATGATCGATACGGGAAACTCACCGCGTCATCTCAACAGTTTCATTCGCAGCATTACCCACCCAATTCGTTTATCTGTATAGTCGCGCATCAGCAGGATGCAGGAGAGTGCCTTTGCTTTCTGGTTTAGTCGTCAAAGAACAGAGTGGATTTTTCTGGGTCGAGGTCGCAGACGGGATGACGTATACATGCCGACTGCGCGGTAGGCTGCTGGAACAAGCCCAATCGACCGATATTGCCGCCATCGGCGACCGTGTGCAGATCATGGTGCTGGAAGGCGATGAAGAGGGCGATAAAGGCGTGATCGAAGAGGTGCTGGAACGCAGCAGCGTGCTTTCGCGTGCCATGCGCACCGAGGGGAATCGCGGCGGCGGCGAAGCACAGCGCGAACATGTCATTATCGCGAATGCAGATCAGGCGTTTTTCGTCTTTGCGGCGGCACAGCCCACGCCCAATATGGGCATGCTGGATCGCCTGTTGGTCACTGGTGAACGGTCTGGTATCGAGAAGCTGGTGATCGTCGTCAATAAGGTTGACCTGGAAGACCCCGGCAATATTTCCACCCGTTTTTCTCCCTACGAACACATGGGATACACTGTCGTCCACACCAGCGCGCTCACCGGCAGCGGCATCGCGGAGCTGCGCGCACTGCTCCAGGGGAAGCTTTCTGTATTTACCGGGCCATCTGGTGTGGGCAAATCCAGCCTGCTGAACCAGATCGAGCAGGGATTAGGGCGCGCGGTGAAAGCGGTGAGCAATTATCACGCGGAAGGCGTCCACACCACGCGCGACAGTGCGCTCGTTAAGCTGAGCATGGGCGGTTACCTGGCAGATACGCCGGGGATGCGCAGCCTGAGCATCTGGGATGTGGAGCCAGACGAACTGGACGCCTATTTTATTGACCTTGCGCCGTATGTGGAGCAGTGCCGCTTTGGGGACTGCACGCATCGCACCGAGCCGGGCTGTGCTGTCCGCAAGGCGGTGGAGCAGCACCAGATCAGCAAGTCACGCTATCGCAGTTACCTGAGCCTGCGTGCCGAGCTGGAAGACCTGTACCAAACCTATTAAATCGTCCACCATTCATGGAAACGGAAATGTTCGCTTGTTAACAAGGACCGCCAGGAAAGCCTTTCCCGGCGGTCGGTTGCTGTACCGGCGTCAACCTTCCAGGCTGACGATGAGGGTGGCAAACGGCGGCAGTTCCGGCAGCGGCACATACGCCTCAAAGCCCCCCACTGCATCCAGGGCAGGCACGGCGACGCTGGTTTCTGGAGGAATGCCATCCGCATAAAGGATTTCGGCGCTCAGCCTACCCCGCAGTGGGCTTGCATCGGCACTCAGCGCCGCCTCACTCACGGCGACATCGTCCAGGTTGATCAGAATCAGCAGCGTCTCGCCTGGGGTTGCGCGCAGGAAGGCATAGATTTTCGGCGTGCTGCTGGCGATCCACGTATAGCTGCCGCTTTGCAGCGCCTCGCGCTGGCCGCGCAGTTGGGCGAGGCCGCGATAGTGCGAGAGCAGTGAAGCCGGGTCATCGGTTTGCGCCGCCACGCTGCGCGCCTCATAACCCTGCGAGAATGCCTGCCAGGGCCGCCCGCTGGTAAAACCGCCACCTTCGCCAGACTCCCATTCCATCGGCGTGCGAATGCGCTCATCCGGTTTGACCCCGGTCATGCCGATTTCTTCGCCATAATAGATGAACGGTACGCCAGGGGTGGTCAGCAGCATCGCGGCGGCCACACGCGCCTTTTCCACGCTGCCGTTAAGCTGAGAAACCACCCGGTTCTGATCGTGATTGGTGATAAAAGCGGCATACTGCCCGTTGGGGAACAGGCCCAGCGCCCGCTGCTGTGTGGTGCGCACCGCGATGTTCGACCCCAGATCGGCGCTGGCCAGCATCGCCTCTGACAGGTCAAATTCAAAGGCCACGTCCACCTCATCCCCGATGTATGGCACGATATTGCGCGAGTCCGTCCAGATTTCGCCCACCGAGAGCGCGTTTGGGTTCAGGCTTTCCACATAAGCATGGTAGTTTTCCAGCCAGGCGTGGGTTTCGGGCGTGTTCTCCTGCACGGATCCGTCTTCGATCAGGTGCCGCACCGCATCCAGGCGGAAACCGTCCACGCCCACATCCGCCAGCCAGTAGCGGATCACATCGTACATGGCCCCGGTCACGTTGGGGTTGCGGTAGTTGAGGTCTGGCATACCTTCCCAGAAGATGCCGTAATAATAGCCGCGCCCCGTGCGGTGCCACACAGACTGCCCCCAAGGACCCGGAAAGCCGGGGTTCTCACCTTCCCAGATATACCAGTCTGCATATTCCGGGACGGAGGCGCGCGAGGCCTCGAACCAGGGATGCGCTGCGGATGTGTGATTCATCACCAGATCCATAATCACGGCCATGCCGCGCGCATGCGCTTCGTCCAGAAGCTGGCGAAAATCGTCCATGGTGCCGTAATCTGGCTCGATGCTGTAATAGTCCACCACATCATAGCCGTGATAGCTGGGCGAGGCGTTGATGGGCATAAGCCACAATCCCGTTACGCCGAGGTCGCTGGTGGTGCTTGGGTCGCCATCGTTCAGGTAATCGAGTTTGCTGATAAGCCCCTGCAGGTCGCCGGTGCCATCGCCATCACTGTCATAAAAGCTGCGGACGAACACTTCATAGAACACGCGGTCATTCCACCAGGGCAGTGGCTCGGTTTCCTGGGCGCTGCTGCGC
>CAZQIJ010000242.1:0-7269 GCA_964592955.1 uncultured Anaerolineaceae bacterium | reverse complement strand
CGATCATGTTGTAGGGCGCTTTGCCCTTGCGGAAACCGGGGATGTTCACCTGCCTGCTGATTCTGCGCACCGCATCGCGCTTGGCGGCTTCCAGGCGTTCCGGCTCGACTTCGACCGTGAGGCGCGCGGTGTGGTTTTCCAGGTGTTCGGTTTGGATGTTCAAGGTACTGTCCTCGCATTTGAAATCAAATTATAGCACCCGGAAGCCGGGTGCATCTATAAAACTTTCATCAGAAACAGGGTGATGTCGTGGTGGGGAAGAAGGGACTTGAACCCTTACCTCGTGAGAGACATGATCCTAAGTCATGCGCGTCTGCCAGTTCCGCCACTCCCCCGCAGACCTAATCCTGTGGATTATATTGCAGGAGTCGAATGGGCGAAAGGGGCAAAGCCGGGGCAAACGCATGGTACTACGTGACTACGGTGGTTGACCTGGCCGCAGGGGTAAATTGTGGGGAGGTGTGCGAGACGTTTCAGGAAGGCGACAGGTCTGTTTATGCTTAACGGATGCTGAGCGTAAAGACATTTACACTGTAATCGAGGGCAAGGCAGGCGTCTTGATGGCGCGCTGTGAAAACATTAAGCTGAAACAGATGCTTTCCGCCGCTCGATGTGTGCGCTGTTTTGCCCTGAACCCCTCTCGTTTCCTCTGCTGTGCTGTGCGCTGCACGGCCTGGGTGACGGCGGGGGTGAGGGCGATTCAGCCTCAATTGCGATGGCTGAGCAGTTGCACGCGCACTCAACCGTATGGCTTGAAACGCCACAGGCAGAACAGAGAAGAAACTGATGACCTATCACATATCGTGGGCCGTTCGCAAAACCGTGCTGCTGAGCACGTTTGATGGGGTGATTACACGCGAAGAACTGGCGCAATTTGTTGCAGAGATCCGGGGTAAGGTGACAGAGGCCAACCGCCCCTGTTATCACATCAGCGACAGCCTGGGGCTGACGCGGGTGGAACTATCGGTACGGGGACTTAAGGATCTGGTCGGCTCGCTGTCACTGTTCCATGAGCTGGCGTGGCAGGTGGACGTGAACCGCAATACCGTTAACAAGATGCTGGCCTCCATCACCACGCAGATTGTGGGGGTGCGGGTGCGCACGGTGCCCACGCTTGAGGAAGCCGCCATCTTCCTGAAAACCGTGAACCCCGCGCTGGCCAATATGGTGTGGTCGCTGCCGGACTCCACGCTGCCGACCAGCGCCAAAGACCCTACGCGGCTGCCTGGGGCGAAATCCGATGAGCGCGACTGAAGCACTCAACGGGCAGGTGGCGCTTATCACGGGCGGCACGGACGGCATCGGCAGGGCGACCGCGGCACGGCTGGCAGAGCAGGGCGCGCGCGTGATTGTGGTGGGGCGCAGCCGCGAGAAGGGCGAGCGCGCCGCCGCCGAACTGGGGGCGAAGGCCGTCTTCTGGCAGGCTGATCTTGCACGGATGCGCGAAACTGCTGCGCTGGCCGACCGGGTGCAGGCAGAAATCCCGCGGCTGGATATGGTGGTTCACGCCGCCGGGGTGATGCTGCCGCGCCGCACGCTGACGGACGAAGGGCTGGAGACGGTGTTTGCCGTGCAGTTCCACGCGCGCCACCTGCTGATGGCGCGGCTGCTGGCGGGGGCAGAGGCGCGCATCACGCCGGGTACGCGCGTTGTCAATATCTCCGCCGGGGGGACGATCCCGATGCGGCTGAATTTCGGCAACCTGAACAGCGAGCGGTACTATCATGGCGTGCTGACGCTGATGCATGAGTCTGTGGCCAATGACCTGCTGATGCTGCGTCTGCTGCGCAGTCATCCGGGCTATCTGCTGTACAATTACGGGCCGTTCTATGTGAAGAGCGCGCTGTTCGACGCGATGCCGTGGTGGTTTCGGCTGATGACCGGCACGGTGGGGCGGTTGGTGGCC
The DNA here is from genome assembly GCA_964592955.1 of uncultured Anaerolineaceae bacterium. Lineage (GTDB taxonomy): Bacteria > Chloroflexota > Anaerolineae > Aggregatilineales > Phototrophicaceae > CAZQIJ01. Next base: position 5,363 of record CAZQIJ010000242.1, on the reverse strand, counting down.
ACCACGCCGCAGCAGGCGGCAGGTGATGTGATGCGCCTGCTGACCGAATCGCCTGGCGGGGGGCTGTATGCGCGCGGCCTGCGCCCGGTGAAGCCTTCTGCCTACCGCGCCGACCCGCAGCGGCAGGATCGGCTGTGGGCGCTGAGCGAGGCGCGCATCCAGCAGGCGCTGCATACCGTCGCGGAGGCCGCGGAGGTGGTGCCGCAGCGCTGATTGATTAACGGAACAGCGCTGCGGGACGTGACTTGCCTCCTCCCTACACGGGTTGCATTTGCGTTGTGTTTTTCATATAGTTGCGCCGGGTATTTGCGCCGGGGCGGACATCCACGACGATGACCGGGGTCGCAGGGACAGCGCCCCTGGCACCACCGCGATTACCCTGTACGCGCGCACCATCCGGCAAAACGGAACATTGATTCGCTTTGCATCTCGCGATTACCCTGTACGCGCGCACCATCCACGGCACTGACCGGGGTGCAGGGGATGAGGCGAAAGCCTGCGCTGCAAGGGAGGCAGCAAGACTAAGCAAGACATCAGTCCTGGCCGGTTTTCCACAAGATGAAAGGGCAGTGCTATGACCACCACGCACATTTTGTCTGAAGTTGTTGACGAATTTGTGCGCATTGCGCATCGTCAGGTGTGGTGCAACGTCGCCACGATTGATACCGGCAGCCGTCCTCGCTCGCGCGTGCTGCATCCCATGTGGGAGATCCTGCACGAGGAGGACACGGTTTTGCTGGTCGGCTGGATTGCGACGGGGCGGCAAAGCCTTAAGGCGCGGCACATCCAGCACCGCCCTTACGTGAGCGTGTGTTACATGGGGGACCCGCTGAAGCCGGTGTACGCCGAATGTGCGGCCAGTTGGGTGGACGACGCGGAGGTGAAGCAGCGCATCTGGACGCTGCTGGCCACCACGCCGCCACCGCTTGGTTACGATCCCGCGCCGTTTTTCGGCACGGTCGATAATGCGTCCTATGGGCTGCTCAGGCTGGTCCCCTGGCGGGTGGAACTGGCAGACCTGTTCGGCGAAGGGCGCGTGTGGCGGGCATAGGCACCGTCAGCGGCTGCGCTGTGCCAGTTCGTCGCCGCTCAGCGCAGCATCGCGGCCAGCGGATGGGAGTGTGCTGCCAAGACCGAACAGAAACATCCCCGCACCCACCACCAGCAGCACAATCCCGCCGGTACGCGTGCCGCCCGCAGAGGATCGCATGGCGTCCAGCAGGTTTTCGCGGGTGCCGCCCATGATGCGCGTCGGCTGAATCACCACGCGCTCGGTTAACCTGCCGAGCACGGTCAGTTGATCCCCCGCGCTGTAGCCGCGTACCCGCAGCGACCCTTCCGTGAGATTCTGGTCGCCATAACGCGCCAGTGCGAAGATGGGGCGCGACTCGCAGTCATATTCGCAGTCGTCTGCCGGTTCGGTGTATTCCTGGCGGCGGCGGATAACGTCGCTGTGGGGTGTCTCCTCCAGGTTCAGGTCTGCGCTGTTGACGCGCACCAATTGCCCGTCTGCGTTAAGGGTCAGCGGCAGCATGGCGCGCCGCACAACCTCCCAGGTGCCGTAGTAACGAGTCACATCATAGCTGCTGTCCAGTTCCACGTTCCAGGTTTCCAGCACGTAAGCCATCAGTTGCAGGTCACGGATCATCGCGGTGACCTCGGCGTTATCATCTGTGGGATAATCCCCCGGCTGAAGCACACCGGTTACGATGACTTCGCTCCCCGCGCCGAGGTCGCTCACGGTACCCATCTGGTAGGGGAGTGCCTCGGCATGCGCTGCCTCTGCATCCCGCTGCGGGGCAAGCACGAAAATGAGGTACAGGCCGAAGGCGGCGGCCAACGGGCCCAGGGCCAGCATCGCAACCGGCAGCGTGATTCGGGTTGCGCTGCGCTGGAGCATGGTGGCAAACAGCAGACCACCGCCAGCAAAAACGACGACGATAAGCGTTTGGAACAGTGAATCCATCAGTGCAGGGTCCTTTCCATGATGACTGGGTTGATTACATCCATCCTCATGATAGCATCACATCTTATGCGGCTGGGTAAAGACAAAATCGCAGCTTCTGTGACTCACGAAATCACTCCTCATCCCCCCGCCCTCGCCCGGTCGCTGTAGTGACGTGGGAGAAGCGATTCAGGGGTGAGGGGCGTCACCGATAACGAATCCGTGATTCACCGCCTATGTTTAACCCTTTTCCCTGTGAGGCCAGGCAAGAACCAGCGCCGGGAATGTGTGGACCTGCCGCCGACGGGCACGCAGTGTGAGGACGGCGCGCATCTCTGCGCGCTGACGGTGTTATATAAGATGTTATGAGGTTGATCTCGAAAGCGCGTTTGTGGCGGCAGTGCAGGCCAGATGTGTGCGCGAACCCGCGAAGCCATCCCCTGACACTGATGCGCATTCACGCTATAATGCATCCCATTAGATTGCGTTGATTACCCAGGAAGGAACAGCTATGGACTCTATCGAAGAACGCGTCAGGAAAATCGTGTCGGATCTGCTTGGCGTGGACGAAGTCAAGGTCACAACCGATGCGAATTTCCGCGAAGACCTCGAAGCTGACTCGCTTGATCTTGTCGAACTGATCATGGCCTTTGAAACCGAGTTTGGCGGCGAGATCAGCGATGAAGATGCGCAGCGCATTGAAACAGTCGGCCAGGCCGTTGCATATATCCGCGCGCGTTCCTGATCACGCCGCGATCGCAGCCCCACGGCCCACTGACGCGAGGGGCGGAGTTATTTCGCCCCCCTGAGCGCGACGAGCGCGGTCAGGGCGATGACTGCAAAGGCCGTAGCGGTACCGAGCGCACCCACCCCGGTACCGGCGTGTGGCAGCAGGGTATGGATGAACGTCATGGCCTGGGTGAAGGCGGCAGCAGCGCAGGCGATGGCGGCCAGCGCCAGCACCGCCACCAGTGCGGGACGCAGGCGGGGCAGCAGCCCGGTGAGGCCCACGCCGCCGCCTGCACAGGCCAGGCCAGCGACGAGCAGCAGTTGGCGATAATTGGCGTTATCGCGTTCCTGCAGGATTTCCGGCGGGGGCAGCAGTGCCACGCTCATCACAAGCACCAGGGCCAGCGCCCCCCACCAGGCGGGTGTGAAGCGCGGCGCGCCATACCACAGCGCCACAATCCACACCAGCAGCGCCGGGATGAGCCGCAGCAAGAGGCTGGTGGGCAGCATATCCACATCGCGCGCCAGCGTAAGCCACTCCGCCAGATCCCACGCACCCAGCGTGAGCGCCGCCGCCGGGTTTACCACCCAGGGCAGCAGATAACAGACGACGGCTGCCACAAACGGCAGCAGCAGCAGGGCGCTTTTAGGCGCTGCCGGGCTGGGCGAGACGGTCGAACTGCTTGCGGATGCTTTCATCTTCTTCCTGCTGTGTTTCAAAAAACGTAACCATAAATTCGCTGCGGCGCTGGCGCAGGGCCAGCGGCGCAACCACGCGCACATCGTCCATGGTGGCCAGGGTGCGGCCATCTGCGCAGGCATAGGCGCGCGCGGCTTCCAGCGTGGCGTAATCGGCGCGGTGCGAGTCAATATCCAGGTTTTTGACCAACTGAAACACGAGTTTGATGGCGTCTTCGGTCACGTCGGTATGCTTAAGGCGTTCGCGTGCCGCGATGACTTCGTCCAGGGCGGTGGCGGTTTCCCATTCCCAGCGCTGGATGAAGGCGGTGGGGTTGAGGCGGAAGGCGCGCATGCGCTGGTACACGTCCATGCGTTCCTGCGGGTTCATCAGGCCGCGCACGTTAACGCGCAGCCCGAAGCGATCCAGGATCTGCGGGCGCAGGCGGCCCTCTTCGGGGTTCATGGAGCCGATGAGCACGAAGCGCGAGCGGAACGTGCCAGCCATCGCGCCACGCCGCACGGTGTAGCTGCCCATCGCGGCGGCATCCAGGATGGCATCGACGATCTGATCATCCAGCAGGTTGATCTCGTCAATATAGAGGATGTTGTTATCTGCGCGCGCCAGAATGCCGCGTTCGAGGCGGATGAGGTTGCGCTGCACGGCGATGCGCTCGTTAATGCCCCCCACAACGTCTTCCAGGCGGGCGTTCAGCGGCAGTTCAACCAGTTTCACCGGTTCGTAGTGCGAGATCGGTTCGCCGCGCTGGAACTTCTCGTAGCAATCTGGAAAAAGATACTGGGCAACTTCGTTCTGCATGTCTTCAGGCATCGCGCCTTCTTCACAGTCGCTGACCTCAACATCTGGCAGGATGGCCGTGAGGCTGCGGACGGCGGTGGTTTTGCCAGTGCCGCGCGGCCCAATCAGCAGAACGCCGCCAATGTTGGGGTTGATGACGGAAAGCAGCAGGGCGGTGCGCATTTCTGCCTGGCCCACGATGGCCATGTAGGGGTAGGGGCGGTGCTCTGCCAGGCCCAGATCCGGCGCGGGCGCTTCGAGTATAGGCTTCGCGCCGCTTTCCTGAAGCAGGCGAAGAAGATAGGATTGGCGTGGTTGTTCGGTCATGGGGCGTCCTGGCCTATGCGCCTTCGTGGGCGCGCTGCTGTTTGCGATACTTCTGGCGTTCTTCGGCGGCCTGGGCGCGGCGGTGATCTTCGTCGGTTTCCAGCAGCAGCGGGGGCACCCCGCGCGGTCGCCCTGCACCGTCCAGCGCGACGTAAACGAGATAGGCGGTGTTGGTGGTGAGCGGGGTGCCGCCAAACGGGTCTTCCGCCGTGACCTGCACGCGGACTTCCATGGAGGTGCGCCCGCTGTAGGTCAGTTCGGCGTTGCACTGCACAAAGTTGCCCAGGCGGATAGGCTCCATGAAGGTCATAGAGTCGATGGCGACGGTGACGACAGGCCCCTGGGCATGGCGCATGGCGGCCAGCGCGCCCACTTCGTCCACCATCTTCATGATCACGCCGCCGTGAACGTTGCCGAGGTTGTTGCTGTCTTGCGGGCCCATAAGCGCACTCAGCGTGCAGCGCGAGGCCGATTTCGGTTTAGGGTCGGTCATAGGTTTCTTCCGGTATAAGACTGCCGCATCAGTGCGGGCGCAGCGCGCGGGCGACCAGGCCAAGCCCGGCCATCAGCATCCCCAGCATCAGCAGGGTATTAAACAGCGAGGTGCCGCGAAAGTAAACATCCAGGTTGGTGATGACGCCCAGAAAGATGATGAGCATTCCGCCTGCGGCCAGCGCCCAGCCGAACAGCGAACGCCCGTTGAAGAACAGCAGCGCGATGCCGATGAGCAGCGGGATCATCGACAGGCCGAAACCGTTGCGCCCGAACAGAAACCAGGGGCGCTGCACCACTGAGACCTGGTTCAGAAACAGATAGCCGCCGGCCACGATCAGCGCGCCTACCGCCCCGGAGACGAATAGGGCCATCACCAGCCCCACCGCCATC
>CAZQIJ010000241.1:0-7271 GCA_964592955.1 uncultured Anaerolineaceae bacterium | reverse complement strand
GATGGGGCACGGACGGCACATCGCTGACGCGTTTGGGCTGCCCTGGTACGTGATGAGCGCCAAAGCGACCAAACTCAATCCACAGAATGTGATGTTCCCGACCCTGATCGAGCAGGTTTCGCACACCACCCGCATCTACGAGACGGTGCTGGGGCGGAGGCTGTCGGGCACGCAGCGGCAGAACCTGGAGCGTGGGCTGCTGGGGGAGGCACTGGAGACGCTGTATCGCGGTTTCCCTGACCTGCAGCGGGTCACACCCGAGCTCGCGCCGACCTGCGAGGTGGTGTGCGATGTGCTGTCGGGGCTGGGGGACAAGGATGCGACGCGCCACATTGCCCGCGACCTGGCCGACGAGATCGCCGCGCTCTGCACTGGGGCGGGTCCGTGGGCGTCGTTCCTGAACGGCACCACCAACGTCGACCTGACGCGGGGTGGCCGTGACTGGATCGCGCCGCGCGTCTTCTCGTTCCACGAGCTGGAAGGGGACCCGATCCTGCAGGCACTGGCCTACACCCAGGTGTTGAGCGCCATCCGCCGTGACAGCCTGATCGACGAGCAGCCGCGCATCATCGCGGTGGACGAGGTGTACCGGCTGATGCGGCATCCGTCGCTGCTGGACTTTCTGATCGAGGCGGCCAAGACCTTCCGCACCCGGAGGAAAAAGGCCGTCATGGTGGACCAGAATATGGCTGTTTTCCTGACTGGCAAGGCACGGCTGGTGTTTGAGAACTGTCCGATCCGGGTGATCTTCTCGCAGCGGCAGGGGATGAACGTCTTCCACGAGGACGCGGCGTTTGCCCACCTCAACCAGCAGCACCGCGACATCATCGCCGGGCTGCCGCGTTTCCACTTCCTCCTCGACATCCAGGACGAGGGGATCTACTACCTGCTGTCGCGGGCGACCGCGCACGAGCTGGCGCGTTTCCAGACGACCTGAAAGGAGCCGGAATGGCGAAACGAGAACGGGACCCGCATCCGTGGCAGACGCTGGAGGCGGAGGCGTACCACGCCTTCCGCGAGTGGCCGATCTGGCTGGTGCTGCGCGAGCGTGAGCTGGCGGCGCGGACCGGCCAGACGGAAGTCCAACCGGCGTCGAAAGGCGCTCAGGAGAAGGGGGAGCACACCCGATGAAGCTGATGATTGTGGAATCTGTGACCAAGGCGAAGAAGATTGCCGCCTACCTGGGCGAGGGCTGGCGGGTGGAGGCGTGCGGCGGGCACGTCCGGGACCTGCCCGAAGCTGAACTGGGGGGGGAGGTCGGCGAAGGCTTCCGCCCGACGTATGCGATCCTCGACGGCAAGGGGCAGATCGTGAAGCGGCTGGTGAAGGCGATGCGACAGGCCGACAGCATCTACCTCGCCACCGACCCGGATCGGGAAGGCGAAGCGATTGCCTGGCACCTGCTCGCGCTGGCGGACCTGCCCAAAGACAAATCCGTCTTCCGCGTCGCCTTCCACGCCATCACCCGGGACGCGGTGCGTGAAGCCGTCACCCATCCGCGCGCACTGGACGTGAACCTGATCGAGGCGCAGCAGGCGCGGCGGATTGTAGATCGACTGGTGGGGTATCTCGCCTCGCCGGTCGCGGCGAAGGCCCTGGACGGCCGGTATTCCGCCGGGCGGGTGCAGAGTGCGTGTCTGCGGCTGATCGTGGAGCGCGAGGCGGCGATCGCTGCCTTCGTCCCGCAGCCGTTCTTCACGCTGCAGGTGACGCTGATGGCGGGGGAAGCGCCGCTGACGGCCAGGCTCAGCCGCATCCGGGACGAGCCGCTGCCCTACCCGACCCGTGACCGGCTCGACCAGCTGGCCGTGCTGCTCCGCTCGGCGTGGTTCCGGGTCGAGAAGACTGCCGAGACGGAGCGCATCCGCGCGCCGCACCTGCCCTTCACCACCTCGACCCTGCAGCAGGCGGCGTCCGGCAGGCTCGACCTGTCGCCGGAAGCGACGATGCGGCTCGCGCAGACCTTGTTTGAGGCGGGACACATCACCTACCACCGCACCGACTCCCACAGTGTCGCACCGGAAGCCCAGACCGCTGCCCGCGCATTCATCCAGGGGACGTACGGGGACACCTACCTGCCACCTGCCCCGCCGACCTACACCACGAAAGCAGCGAACGCGCAGGAGGCACACGAGGCGATCCGACCAACCGACGTGACGCTCTCGGAAGTTGAGGGGGATGTTTCAGCACTCTACCACCTGATTCACACGCGCTTCCTCGCCTCGCAGATGGCGGCGGCGCGCTGGACGGTGACCGGCGCGCTGATCCAGTGCGGACGCGAGGAGGGCAAGCCCTACCCGCTGGCGTTCCGGGCGGAGAGCGAGACGCTTGCATTCGATGGCTTTCTCCGGGTCTACGGGGAACAGGTCGAGGAGGACGACACGGAGGAGACGCGTGTTACCCTGCCGCCGCTCCGCGAGGGACAACCCCTGGCGCACGTCCTGACCGAGGTTGAGCAGCACACCACCCGCGCGCCTGCCCGCTTCACCCAGGCGACACTGATTGCAGCCCTGGAAGCGCGCGGGATTGGCCGCCCGTCGACCTATGCCCCGATGCTGAGCGTGCTCCATTCGCGGGGATACACAGCGCTCCACGAAAAGCGCCTGGTGCCGACCGAGGACGGGCTGAAGCTCTCGACCTTCCTGAGCGCCCACTTCGGCGCGGTGCTGGAGGCGGACTTCACCGCCCAGCTCGAAGCTGAGCTTGACCGGATCGCGGCGGGTGATGCCTCGCGGCTTGAGGTGCTCAGCGGCTTCTGGGCGACGTTCCAACCGGCGCTGCACGCGGCAGCGACGACCGCTGTTGACGCTGTCCGCGCCCGCCACATCCCCCGACCGCTCCGCCTGGTGCCGAAGGAGGCGTGATGGACTACCTGGAGGATCCGTTCCCGGATGAGCTGTTCGCGTCGCTGCCACCCGAACCGCCCGACTTCTGGTCTGACGCGCCGCCGCCGGAGTACGAAGCGACGATGTTCCAGGCGGCGCTGGAACTGGCCGAGATCGATGCGCCTGACCTCGCCCCCGACTCGCTGTTTCGCGCGCTGGACGAGATCGGGGTGGCGGCTGACGGCTTCGACCCGGCCCAGGACCCGCCGCCGTTTGTCGAGGACGGCGTGGCTTACTGGATCGGCGTGTTTCAGCCCGACCGCGACGACCGCGACTACTGTGTCACCTCGATCCTGTCCGTAGGCCGTAACCCCGACAGCGGAGAGATTGAGGCGCAGCTCGCACCATGTGTGCCGGGTGACTGGGACAAAGCCCACCAGGCCGCCGAGTACCTGGTGGGGCTGGCGCAGCGCGGCGGGATCGCACCGTGCTTCGACGCTGCCGAGGCGATGGCGCTGGCGACCGATCAGCGCGCGCTGTGGGAGACGCCGCTGGGCATGACCCTGGAGCGGGAAGCCGCTGATGAGATCGCTGACTATGCCCGCGAGACCTGGGAGGTGACGCTGTGAGCGACGACACGCTCTCGTGGACCGTGCGGCTGAGCCCGCGCGACCAGCAGGTGCTGGCTGACCTGTGCCGCCTGTACGGGCTGAACCGTCCGGACACGCTGCGCCGCGTGCTGCGCGAGACTCTGATCCACCGCCGCAGTCTGCGCGCGCAGGGCTGCTTCAGCCCGGTCGGAGGTCGAGCGGCTTTTATCATCAGGCTTGCGCGAAAGGAGGTTGAACCGGATGGAGGCTGAACAGCCGTTTGCGATCACCCACAGCGACGGCGCGCGCTACTCGGTCGATGTGATCCGCGATGGCCGCGACGACGCCAACCCGCACTACGATGTTGACCTGGTACGTGCGATGACCGGACGCTTTGGCGAGTCACTGGAGCAGCGGCTGACGCTGGCGGAGTACGACGACCGGCAGGACGCCCAGCAGCACCGCCAGCAGATCGAGGGGACGCTGGACGAGGTCGGCTTGGCCGGGATGGGGGCTGCCGGTGAACAGATCGTGAAGGAACCGGTGCTCTACGACGGCCAATACCTGTTCGTGACCTACCCCCCGGAAGCCGAAGGGCAGGACCGCGCCGCCGCCCACGTGCTGTGGCTGAGGGAAGAGGGTATCGAGACCCGGACGTTAGGGGAGGGGCCGCAGGTGGAGATGGCGGTCATCGCCCAGGACGCCGAGCGGGGCTGGACGCTGGGTGAACCGGTGAGAGATCAGCAGTTTGAAAGGGATGGGATGACCTACGAGACAGAACGCGAGCTGGAGACACACCAACCGGAGGACAGTGCGGCATGGCAGTTCGAGACGCGGCAGGCGGTCACACCGACAGGCGAAGCGCTGGGCACGCTGCTCTACATGACCGTCTACCCGGCGGATTTCACCGACAGCCGTGACCCGGCGGAGGTACCCGCCCACCAGCGGAGCATCGCCGACGAGGAACGGTTGGTGCTGCGCGGCTTCGACGCCGAAGACCGGATGACACAACCGCTCCCTGACGACACCGGCTTCCACGCCCGCGCGCTCGAAGTCGGGCACTTCCGGGACACACAGGCAGCCGACACCTTCGCGGCGGACTTCCAGAGCTACCTCATCCCCGGATTGCTGGACGGGCCGGAACTGGCGGAGGAGGTGGCGAAGCTGGAGGGCTTATCCGGCCAGTGGCAGGCGCTTTCCGGTGATGGGCTGAAGGACTTCATGGACGACCGCCAACCGGTGGTCGTGGCGCGTGAGGACTGGCGCGTCTACAACCCGAACGCCGAGCGCGACGCACGCGACGCGTTCGAGAACCCGTCCAATCCCAACCTACCGTATGATTTGTCGCTTTAGGAGTGTACATGCGCTGGTTCATGGGGCACGATATAGTCCCATGATCAGCATGTGTGTAGTGCGCAATGGCAAACCGCCATAACAATCATATATGCTTCTGTTATCTGGGATTACCTACGGCACCCAGCCAGTTCTGGCGCGCTTTATTCGAAGTGACAACACTAACACCCAAATATCCAAACTCACCAATTACATTGTTTGCATTTGTCAGGTAATAGTTGATGAATTCACCAACCTGTGGTTTTGCAGCGATGACTTCAACTGCACTATAGATGTACAAGGGGCGAGCCAAGGGATATTCTATATTTTCTATGTTTGATTCGGTTGGTTCGATACTCTCTACTGCAAGAAGGCGCAAATTTTCGGGGTCACGTAAGTAGTGGGTATAGTTGACAAAACCGATAGCGTATGGAGAATTCTCTACGCCTTGAAGCAAAACACTGTTATCGTTGCTCAACGATGCATATGAACCACCATATGTACCCAACATTGGTTCACCATCTCCCTCAAAAACCAGATCGGAGAATAAGACGTATTCGCTATTGCTGTAACCCGGTATAAAACGGATGATGGATTCAGTCGGCCACGTGGGGTCAATGTCGTTCCAAGTTGCAGCTCCTCCAAAGATTTGGGCAAGTTGTTCGATAGTGATATCAGTTGCCCAGGTGTTTGCTGGACTTACAAATACGGCCAGTGCTTGAGTACCAACACGAAATTCAACTGGAGTACGACCAATACTTAGGCAGGCGGCTGTTTCCTCAACTGCAATAGAACGAGAGGCTCCTACGAGATCTAAGCTTCCAGCACCGCAGAAGCGTTCAAAACCAGCACCTGTACCTATGGATGCTACAGGAATGTCGCCGTCAAAACCATTTTGCTGAAAGGTTAGCGACATGCGCAGAGTGAGAGCATCCAGAAGTGCACTGCCACCGAAGATAATGTCCCCCCTTACAAATCTTGGATTCACTACAGGTAGTTGTATAAGCTCTTCATCACTGGTAATACTTGATGCAGGCATTGCCCCTATTGATTCAACAGTTAGAGTCGGTGTGTCGGTCCAACTGTCAATCCAGGCTTGAGTTACCGTGGCAGCCTCGACCGTCTGCGTCATATGAGCTGCGGCTGTGGCTGTCGAAGCAAGTGCTGCCTGCGCCGTTGCAGTTGATAAGGCATTCTGAAAAACACGTGTCTGGACGGCAGCGGTTCCAGATGCATCGGGGGTAACCGTCGCAGTATTCTGTGGTGTAGGGGTTACTGTCGAAGTTGGCGTGCGCGTTTCGGTAGGTGTAAACGTTGGTTCCAGGGTGTTTGTAGGTGCATTTGCCGTAAGCTGCGCGCGTTGCGTTGCGAGACGGTTGGCAGCGATAACGGCTGCCTCGGTATTCAGGGCCTCTGTCGTTAGGGTTATGTTGGGTGTAGCAGTAGGCGTTGAGGTTGGTGTAGCGGTAGGTGTTGCCGTAAAAGATGTTGCCGTCAGCGTTTCTCCTGCTGCATTTGTAGCAAGAATGTTGGTTACCAGCGCTTCAATGGTAAGTGTTGCGTCCGGTGTCCATACATTGGTCGTAATCGCGTCGGTTGTTAGACTCTCTGTTGCCGCACTGCTGTCAGTTGGAACGAGTGCAACGGCGGTTTGTGCCCTCTGTGTGGCTGCTGCGTTTTCCGCACGTTCGGTCAGCCAGGGGATCAGACTGATCAGGGCGGCCATCAGGGTGACAACAATCGTGACGCCAATCCCCAGCAGGGTCAAACGTGTCTGTCGCTGTTCTGCTTCACGCTGGAGTTTGATCGCCTCCATCTCCACCGTCGGTTTGGCCAGCGCCGGGGTGTCGATGGGTGGGGCATCAGCCTTGCGGGTGGGTGGTGCTTCCTTGTTGGGTTTTGGTGTAGCAGGCTTCCACAGCGGGCGGGCATTGCGGTATTTTTCCGCTTCCTTCAGCCGCAGGTTCACTGCCGCTACCAGCCGCGAAAACGCTTTGACGTTCTCCACACCATCGGCCATGTTGATGAACTGAATATCGTCCAGATCGTTGGTGAGTTCGGTGCGGTCACGCGCCTGAACCGTGACGATGCGCTTCTGCAGGCGGCGCGCCTCGGTAAACTCTGCCTGACACTAGACAGAATTCACTGACTCGTTGGAGAGGATGTAGATGAACACATCCGACGCGGCAATGGCGTTGAGGATGTCGTTCCACCAGTTGCCCCCGCCGATCAGCGCGTGCGCTGCCTGGTCGTGCCAGATCTTCAGTTCCGGAAACGCACTTTGCAGGCTGTTGATGAATACCTCAACAAAAGCCAAATCGACCCGACTGTAACTGATGAAAACCTGTGCCATACGCGTGTCCGATGCCTGAATGCTATCCCTCACACATTATGCCCAACAGTCATCACTTCCGCAACAAGTTAATGCTTAAGATTTTCGTTCAGCACAGCACCCTTCCGCCATGACAGCCTTATTTCGTGGTATATTGGATCACAACACAGCCGACGACCCTAGCGAGGCCAT